>CAZFWQ010000236.1:0-4034 GCA_964522755.1 uncultured Oscillospiraceae bacterium
CCCGGTGTGAAAGTGCCGTCATGATCCGTTCTCTCGAACTCATTTTTCCCCTCATATGCGATTACCCTTATTGCATTTCTCTATTTCATTTTGTCGCCAGGAAAGACTTGCATTCTCTTCCATTTATTCGTCGGAAAGATTTCCAGAGAATGAATCCACTTGCACCCGATGTTGAGCGGCAGCTCTCCGGAAGCAGCCCTAACCGCATGGGGCTGCCTCTTTCGAGACAGCCCCATTTCACCGGTCTGTAATACGATTATTTGGATTCAGCCTGAATCTTGTCGATTGCCGCGATTGCTTCGTCAATATTTGCCTGTACGGGATTGTTGGCCATGGTCTTCGTGCACATCCTGTTCATGGGGCCGTCCGGGAACGCGTCGATCTGGCTCCAGTTGGGAAGGGGCATGTCGCCGGGCTGCGCGCGGGTGTTCTGCTGCAGCAGCGTGGCAAACCACGGTGTGTCGCTGAAATAGGGATCTTCCATGACGCCCTTCCACACATTGACGAGTGAAAGCGTCTTCATGGCTTCCAGCTGGACATCCTTGCCGACGAAATACTTCAGGAACGCCTTGGCTGCGTCAGGATTCTTGCTGGTCTTGTAAACGCATACGGGTGCTGCAAAAGCGATGGATGAATTGCCTGAACCGGTTTTGCTTGGCATCACCGCGGATTTTGTAACCTCGGCAACCTGAGGCGCATTGTTCTTGAGCGCCGACATCAAATCCGGCGTGGCGCCGAGTATGATGGATGTCTTCTCGGCGGCGTACGTGTTTGTGCTGTCATAGGAGGGGTCGATGCAGCTCTTGGGCATGATGTTGTGCTTATACACCGTATCCTGCATGAACTGCAACGCTTCCCTGTTGGCGTCCGTGTTGAGCGTGAATCCCTTGTAGCCGGTATCCATCATCATCCCGCCAAAGCCGGCAAGAAGTGCGAACCAGGTCTGATCGAAACGAGCCTGGCCCACATTGAATGTGTAGCCCGAACGAAGGATTTCACCGTTTGCATCTGTCTTCGTCAGTTTCTTGCCGACTGCAATCAGCTCGTCAAATGTCTTGGGGAACTCGGTGATGCCGGCTTCCTTGAAATGTTTTTCATTGTATGCGACCTGGCGTGTGTCTCCCCTCCACGGAAGGGCATACCAGTGGCCATTGATGAAGCATTCCGGCTTGGCGAACTCGTAGAAGCTGTCTGTGCCGACGTCAGCGGCGATATCATCGATGATCATCGGACCAAACTGGTCGCCGCCCATTTTCACCTGGGAATAGGCAAAGAAAGTTTCCGCAACGTCAGGCGCTTCACCGCCCGTGGAGGCAAGCGTGTACTTGGTCAGGGCCTGTCCCCAGTCAACGATTGAATATTTCAATTCAACGCCGGTCTTGGTCTTGAAATCCGCTGCGATCTTGTCAAGCAGCTTTTGCTGTGCTTCGGGGTTGTTGCCGTATTTTTGCATCCAGAAAGTGACGGTTCCGCCCAGTTTTGTTTCCGCCGGCGCATTTGTGGCAGCAGCGGCCGTGGTGGTGGCTGTGGTGGCGGCAGGTGTGCCGCACCCGATGACCATGGACAGGACAAGGAGCAGTGATACGATCAGGCTGATGGTTCTTTTCGCGTTCATGTCATAATCCTCCTTTTATTTTTACGGCGAACCGGGTTTGATACCCCGATTTACACCGCAATGACTGGATGCTACCCCTTTACGGCGCCTGCGCTGAGTCCGCTTACAAGGTTCTTCTGCAGGAAAGAGAACAGGATCATGGTGGGTATGGTGATGAGGACGGCCGTGGCCATCGTCAGTGCGATGTTGACATTGCTGCCCCATTGGCCGATATAGTCGTATACGCCGATGGACACCGGTTTCTTGGACTGATCGGTCAGCATGACGCTGGCCCATATGAAATCATTCCATGCCAGTATGAAGGAGAAAATGGCGGTCGCCACGAGGCCCGGGGTTACCAGGGGAATGGCGATTCTCGTGAAAGTGCCCCATTTGCTGCACCCGTCGATTCTGGCGCTTTCAAGGATGGACACATGGATGGCCTGCGTGAAGTACCCGCGTATCATCAGCGTGCAGAAAGGGATGCCCCAGATGGAATAGGCCATGATCAGCCCTGCGTAGGTGTTCGTCAGCCGCAGCTTGAACATCATGAAATAAAAGGAAATGAAAGGCAGCATGAATGGAACCAGCTGGGTGAACAGGAACAGGGAAATCGACAGGTTCCGTATTTTCGTCTTGAAGCAGCTCAGGCTGTAGCCCGCCATCGTCGACAGCAGCACGCATATGACCGTTGTGCTGACAGCCACGAAAACTGAATTGCCTATGTACCGCACAAGCGGAAGGGTAGTCCATACCTTCAGGTAGTTTGAAAACTCCAGATAGGACGGAAAAAATATCGTTGGCGACAGCATCAGTTCACGTGCCGGCTTAAGGGAAGTAAGCACCATCCAGTAATATGGAAAAACAACAAAAATGGTGGCCAGCGCTATCACAACATCCCTGAACATTGTATCTCCGAAACTGGGCCTGATGCCGACATGGTGTCTCCTGAAAACCATTTCGATTCCTCCAATTATTTCGCCGTCTAGACAATATCCCTGCTTTCCTCTCGGGCAACCTTGCGGATGTATATGATTGTCGGGACAATGACGATGGCCACCATGACAACGCTGATTGAGGCGCCGTAGCCATATCGGAAATTGTTCATGGCTTCGATGTAGACCCTGACAGCCATCAGTTCCGTCGAGTTCAGAGGTCCCCCATGGGTGACCAGGTAGCTCAGATTGAAGTTGTTGAACTGCCAGATGCCCTGGAGCAGGATGATGGTTTCCATGACCGGCATCAGCATGGGGATGGTGATGTGCCGGAACTGCTGTGTTTTTGAAGCGCCATCCACTGTCGCGGCTTCATACAGTTCCGTGGGCACTGTCTGCAGGCCCGACAGGAACATGACTATCGCGAAAGGCATGAAACTCCATATGTTTACGATAATGAGGTAAATCATCGGAATCGACAGAAAGCCGAAATAGATGGTCGGATCGGACAGGAACTCGACAGGTTTCGACACCAGGTGCAGATTCATCAGGAGCGTGCTGATGGGGCTCAAGTCGCGATTCAGGATCAGCTTCCATATCGAGGCGATGACAATCGGCGGCGTGACCCATGGCGCCAGGAAAAGCACGCGGAAGAGTGCCCGCGACCGAAAAGGCTTGTTGAGCTGAACCGCCACGCACAGCGAGAGGAAGGACCCGGCAACAACCGTGACGATGGCCCAGACCAATGTGTTGAGCATGACGCGCATGTTCACGGGGTCTTCAAATATCTTGGCGTAATTGTCAAAGCCTATGAACGGGCGAGTCGGTTTAAGCAGGTTGATGTCGAAAAACGACATGCCGATTGCAACCACGCAGGGGTAAAGCTGAACGATGCATATCGCAATCAAAGCCGGCAGAAGCATCAGTACCGGGGTGTACTTGTCGATGTCGAACGCTTTTCTCTTGCTCACACTGCTTTCCTTTCCACCGCGACATGATGGCTTCCCATGAATGAGTCCTCTGCGCCGGAGCAATGGCCGGCAATCGTGTAAGAGGATTTTTCCTGTTGGCTCCCGCGGAAAACCATGTCAGTTCGTCATGATGACGGTCTTGTTGGGACTGTTTCTTCCTTCCAGTTCCGGTGGACGGTTTTCCAGTGCCGCGAATGATATCTCGATGTCATCGGAAGCTTCATCCGGAGTCATCGCCCCGACCGTGATCATGTCACAAGGCCGGATCGTATGCCAGCTGAATGTGAGCCCGACAAACGGCGATACCCTGCCGGCCGCCATGGATTTTATGGTCATGACGGGTTTCTTTGCAGCCCAGATGATCTTCTGGATGTATTCAATCTCCACCTGCATGAGGAATCCCATGCAATTCCAGATTTGCACATACGTCTGCACATCATACCCGTTCAAATCCGAATATAGGATCAGCTCGGGCATATGCGCGGACAAACCGGGGATCATCCCCGCGTCGCGAATCATTTTCAGATAGTCAGG
>CAZFWQ010000236.1:4044-6046 GCA_964522755.1 uncultured Oscillospiraceae bacterium
CGATGACCATGTCGTTTTTGTTGACGAGTTTTTCCACGGATGAATGATGCGGCAGGCAAAATGTGGCGCCTACCCTGGCGCTTTCCGCGATGACTGCGGCTGTTTCCCTGCGGGCTGCCGCATTGTTGTCCACATTGATAATCGGCGTGTCTATGATGATCATTTTCCTGCCTGTGCGATCCTCGGCAGCTTTTACCGCATTGCAGAGATACGGGTTGCCTGCGAACAAGCCCATGATTGTGTCGACTCCATGGTCCAGATATGTTTCCAATAAATCCGCCGTAACTTCCGTGGTGCTGTGATAGCCTTTGATGAGCTTGTCGGCCGCCGGAGAGGTGTGGCTGTACCCCAGGATCCAGTTGGTCCCGATCAGCATGCGTGAAAGGGATACGCCCGCCACTTCAGTTCTTGGAAATTGCTTTGTCATGTTTCATGTCCTCCTGAATTGTTTTGATTCCGTATTTTTGATGGATCAAGATTCACATTCCATTGTCAGGCAAGTTCTGGCACGAGCGATTTAACCGAGTTTCTTTGAACCATATGGGGACTGAGCGTAATGGTCTTTGTCGATGTCTGCTGATTCTGAATCTTGTCAACAATCATCTGCACGGCATATTTCCCGATTTCTTCCATCGGATATCCAATGGACGTAAGTTTTGGAGCGGTCATCTGGGAAAGCGTGTTGTCATAGCCGATGACGGACATGTCGTCGGGCACCCTGATTCCAGCGTCGTACAGGCACTGCATCACACCGGCAGCCAGTATGTCGCTTGCGGCGAATATGCCCGTAGGTCTTGAATTTTGCTTCAGAATTTCCTTTGCCGCTGAATAACCATCCTGGACTCTATAATGATCAACGAATTGCATCATCGAATTTCCTATTGATAGTTCAAACTCCCGGCATGCCTTCAGAAAGCCCTCATGCCGGTTTATCTCTACGGTGCCGTCAAGTTTTTGTCCGATGAACGCCAGCCTGGTGTGACCTTTTTCAATGAAATGCCGCGCTGCAATATAGGAACCTTCCTCATCATCGACAAGGATCTTGTTTATGCCGTATACGTCATTCGGACGTTCAATCATGACGACGGGCATATTCGACTGGACTATTTTAATCACCACATCAGGGAAAGTGTAGGATGAAAAAATAATGCCGTCGACCTTGATGGCTGTCATTTCTTCAACGAGGCCGCGTTCTGTTTCCATATCATAATTGGTTATCAATGAGATGACATGATATCCCGCATCGTGCGCCGCCCGTGATATTGCATCCGAGATTTGCGCAAAAAACGGATTGGCCGTGTCTTGTGGCATGATGAGCCCTATCATGTTCGTGGTTTTCGTTCTGAGGCTTCGCGCGACTTTGTTTGGAAAATAACCGTATTTTTCAATAACCTCTTCGACATTCTTTCTGGTTTTTTCCGATACATACCCATTTTTGCTGATGACCCTGACTATCGTGGCGGTTGAAACATTGGCTGCCCTGGCAATGTCGACAAGTCTCATCGCTGGAAACATTTTCACCCCCTGCAAACAGTCTTGACATATGTCATTGTTCATGTGGGCATCACAATAATGATATGAAAACAATAATATTCGAACGTCTAAACTCATTGTGATGCATATGTCATCGTTTACATGCATAATAATACAGTCTAATTGCCTTGTCAACATCATAAGTGAAAATATTATCAGATGATTTCCTGAAGAATTCCTGATATCGGTAGCCTTGGATGCAAGCAGTATGCTATGCTGACGTTATTGCAAAAGGCATGCGCCTTTTTGGCATGGAGGGGTTTGCAGGCCCGTATCCCGGAGACATCCTGCCCAGGAGGTTCATCATGCGCAGCAGCACTCGCGGTGAAAACTCGAACAGAACGATTTCAGTCGGCGGCGTCTTTGCGGACATCGCCGGATTCAATTCCGATGCCATCCAGATCGCGGCAGACGCGCTGAAGGCATCCGGAGGAGGCCTGATCCTATTGTCGGCGGGTACTTTCACCAT
>CAZFWQ010000237.1:0-6006 GCA_964522755.1 uncultured Oscillospiraceae bacterium
CGGCATGACCTTGGCAGCCGCCTATTCAGCAGTGCGCTTCAGGCTGCGTGCACCGCGTGCTGCAGATGTCTTCTCCCAGCCGGTTTTCCAATAGGTTTCCACCCGTTCATGACGTGTGCTGCAGATGCCTTCTCCCAGCCGGTTCCTCAGTGCTTTGCCAGCTGGGCATGCAGGGAATTGTAAAAACCTTTTTGTGCTATCAGTTCTTCGTGCCTGCCGCGTTCGCGGATTTCACCGTCCCGAAGGTACAGAATCTCATCCGCGTCCCGGATGGTGCTGAGGCGGTGCGCAATGACGAAGCTGGTGCGCCCGGCCATCAGTTTGCGCATGGCGCGCTGGATGTGCATTTCCGTGAGGGTGTCGACATTGCTGGTTGCCTCGTCGAGTACCAGGATTGGCGGATCAGCCAGGATGGCGCGCGCGATGGTCAGCAATTGGCGCTGGCCCTGGCTGATGTTTCCCGCATCCTCGGTCAGCACCGTGTCATACCCATCAGGCAGCCGTCTGATGAAGCCGTCAGCTTCCGCCACGCCGGCTGCCTCCTCGACATCGGCGTCGCTTGCGTTCAGGCGGCCGTAACGGATGTTTTCACGCACCGTGTCCGTGAACAGATGGCTGTCCTGCAGGACGATGCCCATGGCAGACCGCAGGAAGTCCTTTTGCAGCGTCCGCAAATCATGCCCGTCAACAAGGATGCACCCTTCATCGATGTCATAGAATCGGGTAAGCAGGTTTACAACGGTCGTCTTCCCCGAGCCGGTGGGTCCGACCAGGGCGATGGTGCGCCCCGGTTCCACCTTCAGGCTGATGTGCCTGAGCACGGGCACGCCCGGCACGTATGCGAAAGATACGTCACGGAACTCCACCTCGCCTCGCAGGTCGGATGGCACCAGGCCCGGCTGCAGGAGACCGTCCGTCCCGATGCCGGTCTGGGCATGAACTGCGGAAGCCGTCCCACCCTGCACCAGCATCTTCGCGTCCTCTCCCTGGGCGGCATTCTCACCGAATTCCGGTGGTTCGTCCATCACTTCAAAAACGCGTTCCGCCCCCGCAATGGCCGACTGGATCAGATTGTACAGATTTGCCAATTCACTGATGGGACGTGAAAACTGGCGCGAAAACCCAGTAAACATGGCCACCAGGCCAACAGTGGCCAGGCCCCGTGTCACCAGCGCTCCCCCGGCCACTGCAACAACGGCGAAGCTCAGGTTGTTTACGGCATTCATCACTGGCGGTATCATTCCCGAATAAATCTGCGCGCGTATCCCCGCCTGGTTGAGTCGTTTGTTCACCTCTCCGAAATGCGCCTGTGTCTCCCCTTCCATGCCATAAGCCTTGATCACCTTGAGTCCCGACAGGGATTCCTCCACATAGCCGTTCAGTTCGCCGAGTTCCTGCTGCTGGGCGGTGAAATATTTCCTGGTATGCTTCGATATCCTGTTGGTAATCAGGATGCCGACGGGTACCGTGACAACCGTGAAGGCGGTGAGTATGGGACTGTAGTACAGCATGATGGAGAATGTCCCCAGTAGCAGCGCACCGCTGGAAATCAACTGCGTTGCATTCTGGGTGAGAACGTTGTTGAGGTTTTCCACGTCGTTGGTAAGCCGGCTCATCAGCTCTCCATGCGGCTTGCCGTCAAAATAGCGCAGGGGAAGCATCTGCAGGCGCCCGAACAAATCCCGCCGGAGCGCCTTCACCGTATTCTGGGCCACCCGGACCATCAGCCACATCTGCCCCCACGCCGCAAGTGAACCCAAAAGGTGGCTGCCGCCCAGCAGCAGCACCTGAACCCATAGGGCGCCGAAATCCACCATCGTCGCCGCATTGCCGTCCAACAGCGGAACAGCCATGGCATCGATGGCCTTGCCGGTCAGGACAGGCCCCGCCACCTGCATGGCTGATCCCGCCAGCACAAGCAAGGATACAAAAGTCAGCAGTCGGAAGTCCCGTTTCAGATATCCCCAAATACGTGCAATGGTTCCTTTTACATTCTTCGCACGTGATTTTTTTCCCATGAACATGCCGCCTGGTCCGCCACCCGGTCCGCCGCCCGGTCCGCCACCCGGTCTCTGTCCAAAGCCCGAACCCTGCGGCAAGCTTTGCCCGGCGTTTTGCGAAGGTCCCCGCACCGGGTTTTGAAGTTGATTTTGCTCCTGGTTTCGGACGGGGTTTTGCCCGGCGTTCTGCGCGTTCCGCTTCTCACTCATGCGTGGTCACCTCCTTCAGGCTGTCCATGCCAGCCTCAGGCATATCAAGATTGACCTCAGGCATATCCAGGTCAGCCTCGCCGACCTGGGAGTGATAGATTTCCTGATACACCGCATTGCCGAGCATAAGTTCCTCATGGGTTCCCATGCCGGAAATGCGCCCCTTGTCCAGAATGACAATCCGGTCCGCCCCAATCACGGAACTGATGCGCTGGGCAATGAGGATCACCGCAGTATCCCTCATGGCAGCCGACAACGCCTTTCGGAAACGGGCTTCCGTTCCAAGGTCCACCGCGCTGGTGCTGTCGTCGAGGATCAGGATGGACGGCTTGCGCAGCAGGGCCCTCGCGATCGAGAGGCGCTGCTTCTGGCCGCCTGAAAGGTTCACGCCGCTTTGTCCGATCACCGCGCCGTACCCATCGGGGAATCCGGTGATGAAATCGTGGGCCTGTGCGGCTTTTGCGGCTTCCTCCACCATCATGTCGGTAGCCTGGCTGTTACCCCGGCGAATATTATCACTCACCGTGCCGGAAAAGAGGACGGATTCCTGAAAAACCATGCCGATACTGGTCCGGAGCGATTCCAGCGTCAGTTCCCTCACGTCCCTGCCGTGAACGCGGACAGTGCCTGACGTGGCATCGTAGAAGCGCGGAATCAGGTTTACCAGGGTTGTCTTGCCCACGCCGGTCGCTCCAAGTATGGCCACCAGCATGCCGGGCCCCGCAGAGAAACTGATGTCCTTGAGCACTTCATCACCCTGTGCTCCGGCATAACGGAATGAAACATGGTCGAATTCCACCCATCCACGTTGGGAGGAGATGGGGCCGGGCTCCAGGCTGCCGGAGGTGTTCGCGTCCGCACAGCCTGCCGTTCCGGCATCAACGCCGCCCCCGAGGATGTCCGGTTCCTCCGAAAGCACTTCGCGGACACGGTCCGCAGATACTTTTGCGCGTGAGAAGCTCATCAGGAGCATGGCGGACATCATCAGGGCAAACAGAATCTGTGTCACATAACTGAGCATGGCCATGATTTCCCCGACCATGAGGGTGCCGTCATGCACCTTCCAACCGCCGAACCAGACAGCCAGGATGACGCCGATGTTCATGACGAGCATCATCAGCGGCATGCTGGTCCCCACGACACGGGTCGCCCTGACGGTCATGTCGGACAGCCCCGTGTTGGCCAGTCCGAACCGCTTCTTCTCGTGTTCTGCCCGAACAAATGCCTTCACGACGCGGACACCGGTCAGGTTCTCCCGGACGACCAGGTTCAGGCGGTCGATTCTTTCCTGGACAAGGGTGAACAGCGGAAACCCTTTCTTTATGACAAATATCAGCAGAAGGGCCAGAAACGGGAGAACCGACAGCGAAATCAGTGCCAGGGGCGGGTTGATGGCCACAGCCAGCACGATGCCGCCCACGCACATGATGGGGGCGCGGACCATGATGCGCAGCATCATCTGGACAATGCCCTGCAGCTGCATCACATCATTGGTCAGGCGCGTGATGAGGGAGGCGGTGGAGAATTTGTCCATGTTGACAAAGGAAAAGGATTCCACTTTCCTGAACAGGTCATCCCTGAGATCCGCACCGTAATGCTGGCTGACCAGCGTTGCGTACACGGTGCAGCCCACGCCTCCGACGGTCCCGAACAGGGCGGCGAGCAACATGAATCCGCCCGTCCTGAGAATGAACGGCATGTCACCCTTAGCGACTCCCTGGTCGATGATCTGCGCCATGAAGCGCGGCTGCATCAGGTCGCATGCCACTTCGAGCACCATCAGGAGCGGCGCGGCGATGGCGTACTTCAAATATGGCTTCGCATAACGGGAAAGACTGACTTTTCTAATCGGGTTCCTTGCCATGCATACCTCCTGTTCATCCGAAAACATTGTCAATGCTTGATTCATTCGATATCTAAATTTCCGTTCCTCTGCCTGGAAACGCTGAAACACGGTTCATCATCACTCATTCATCCAGATTCCTTTCCATTTGCAGGAGGAACCGCCTCATCAGAGTCCTTTCCGTCTCATTGAAGCCTGCGAACGTCTGCAAATCCAGCTGATGCAGCATTGCTTCAACCTCCGGCCGGATATCCATGCCCTTTTCCGTGACGAATACGCGCGTGACCCTGCGATCCTGTTCATCCCGCCGACGCTGCACCCAGCCTTCCTGCTCCATCCGCACGAGCGTCGTCGTGACGGTCGCAGGAGTCCGATGCATGTGGCGGGCCAGTTCTGTCTGCATCTGTCCGTCCTGCTCCCACAATGTGAACAAAACCGGAGGCTGGCCGAACAATAGCCCCAGCTGCTCAAAAAGAACGACTGCCCGGTGGTGATGCATATGGCGCACCCTGGCAAACAGGAAATCCAGCGACAGATCAGCATCCTGACGATCATCCGCGTCTTTTTTCATTCTTCCTCCAATGTGGGAAGCGAAAGGATAGGACAACTTTCCTTATTAGTTAGATGTCTAATGAATAGAGCATACCATCCCGCCTTCGCATATGCAACCTTGATTCGCATGCAACCTTGATTCGCATGTCATCTTGATTCGCATGAGAATCAAACATTTTAAAAGCTTTCACATGTTTGATGATCTGAATTGCAAGTTCATTTTTCAGTTCATTTTTGCAGTCGCTTGTTCCCGGAGCCGGATTCGTGGTATACATCAGGAAGAACGATTTTCGGCGATTTTCGACACGTGGCTTCCTTTTCATGAATCAGCGCGGAGCATTCCCAGGTATTGCGGCAATGGCATTTGAAGAAAGAAGCGGTGACACGATGCAAACAAAAGATCAGCTGAAGGTCTGGTATCTGTATCACAGCGGTTACGCCGTCCAGACGGGAGGATGCCTCCTGATCTTCGATTATTGGAACGACAAGGAGCAGGGAAACGGCCGGGACTTGGAAAATGGCGTCTTCGATCCGGTCCATTGGCTCAAGAACGTCGTCCACCACACGGAAAGCGGCATCATCCCTTCCCTGGTTGTCTTCTCATCACACAAGCACGGGGACCATTTCAATCCGGACATCCTCTTTTGGCAGAATACCATTCCCTCCATCCGATACATCCTGTCTCAGGACATCCCCAGGCATCATTTCGCGGGGATGGACAAACAGGCCGTGATTGAAGCGGGAAATCCCGATGCGGCAACCGATGCCGCCAGGATTGTCCGCATGAAGCCACACGAAACATTCTCCATGCCGGAGCTTGACCTGGTCGTCCACACATTCAGGTCCACCGATGCCGGAGTGGCTTTCTGGGTGGAAGTGGGCGGCCGCGTCATATACCACGCCGGCGATTTGAACCTCTGGCATTGGGAAGAGGAAAGCAAATCCTGGAACAACGGCATGAGGTCGCGCTTTTCAAAGGAAATGGACAGGATTTCAGAGTGGTCCTCCATATCGGGCAAGAAACCGGACGTTGCCTTCCTCCCGGTGGATCCGCGATTGGAAAGCCATTGGCTGGACGGATACGTTCCCTTCATGGAAAAAGTCGGGGCCAGAACAGTATTCCCAATGCATTTCGGGACATCATCGAATGTGCTGGACAAGGCAGTGGAAGAATTGCGGATGAAGTCCGGCGATTTTGCTTCACGCCTGCAAATACCGCGGTATCGCGGGGAACTGTTTGTTCTTGACTAGGAAATCGTGTGGAAACGGGCTATTCCGCCTCAAGCACAGCTCGGTGGAGACCTTGCCGCGCTGTTCAGGCAAGTCCTGCGCATGAAAGCTTCCGCTTGTCCGCGAAGTCAGGCAAGGGTCCTGTGCGTGAAAGTTTTCCGCTTCTCCGCG
>CAZFWQ010000238.1:0-5993 GCA_964522755.1 uncultured Oscillospiraceae bacterium
AGCGCCTGAACATGCAGCTTCTTTATCTGCAGCATGTTCCGGATGCGCATCAGCACCTCGGCGGCGTCGAACGGCTTGCTGATGAAGTCGTTGACGCCCAGGTCAAGCGCGTGCATGTGGTTTGACGTTTCCGTCTGGGCAGAGATCATGATGACGGAAAGATAATCGTCGCCACAGAGCTTATTCAGCTCTTCAAGTACCTGGAAACCGTTCATCCAGGGCATGTTGATGTCCAGCAGGATGACATCCGGCTTGAATTCCATATATAATTCCACCGCATTGCGCGAGTCGGTCGTAGACCGGTGGTTCGTATATCCTGACAAATCCAGGACACGTTCCAAAAATTTCACATTGCCCTGGTTGTCGTCGACAATCAGGATGCGTCCGAACTTCACGCCCGCATTGCCTTCTTCCGCTGTCTTCATGCTTCTTTCCTGCATTTTCGCCTCCTCATGGCATGGTCTTGTCATCGCTGCACCAGGTCTTCTTCATGTGCTGTTCCCGACTTCCTGCTAAAGCGCCGGAGTAATAGGAAAACAGATGGAGAAAACGCTTCCCATGCCCTCTTCCGATTCAACATCTATACGACCGCCATGTTTGTTTACCACAATATCGTATGAGATACTCATGCCAAGGCCGGTGCCCTGGCCAATTTTTTTGGTGGTGAAGAATGGTTCGAATATGCGGGCCCTCACTGCCTCCGACATGCCGTACCCGTTGTCCGCGATGCGGCAGCAGACAGAATCCCCTTGCGTGCAGGTGCTGATTGATATTCTTCCATCCTGGGGTTCACGCGATTCTCGGACAGCGTGGGCGGCATTTACCATGATGTTCAGCAGGACCTGGTTGACCTGGCCGCCATTTGCCATGAAAACAGGGATGTCACCCTCCTGAAAATCAACTGACCCGGCCCCGCCCAGTTCGCCGTTTGCAATGAGAAGTGTGGTCCTGATGCCGTCATTGAGGTTGTAGGGCATCTTTTCATCAGCCGGGTTGGTACGCGAGAAATCTTTTAAGCCGCTCACGATCGCAGTGATGCGGCCGGTGCCTTCCTTTATGTCTTTCAGCATTTCGCCGATTTCCTTCCGGGACGAATCCATCTGGCCTGCCTGCCATGCCTTCGAAAGGCGCCTGTTCGGTTCCGAATCGGATGGGATATTCTCCCTGACCCAGGCCACTTCGTCCAGAACATGCTCATAATGCTGGAGAAACTGATCCATGATGCCAATGTTCCCCGATACGTAGGACAGTGGATTGTTGATCTCGTGGGCGACGCCGGCCGCAAGCTGACCAATGCCGGCCATTTTTTCCTGCTGGATCATTTGGACCTGTGTTGCCGTGAGGTCGTCCAATGCTTGCTGCAGCACGTCATTCTGTTCATTCAGCTGCCGTTCCAACTTCTTCTGGGTGGTAATGTCTTCGCGGGCATCGATGAAGCTGTTGAAAAGGGATCCCAGTTCTCCGATTTCATCGTCGCCGCCCAGCATGAACCGGGTTTCCCCCGTCAAGTCACCCCCCTGCAGGGCCCTGAACGTATCCGTCACGAGTCTGATGGGAATGACGACCCATCTGGACACCTGTCTGCTGAACACCACGATGATGCAGACCGACAAAACAAGAAGCATGCAAAGGATGATGGAGATCAGCTGGTTTTCCCTGTGCATGCTGCTCAGCGGGACAAAAGATGCGACAATCCAATTATCCTCTTTGTTATTCGAATAGATTACCATTTGGTCGCTGCCGTCGATCCGCGATACAAATGACCCGGCATCGGCGGAGAATTGTCTGGTGATGCCTTCCGACACCATCTGGCCAATGAGGTCCCAATCCGGATGGTAGACAATGCGCATCTTGCTGTCAAGCACCATGGAGTATCCATTTTCAGTGGAAATGCCAGCCAACTCCGCGCTGAACACGGCGGGATCGTAACTGACGATGAGGATCGCGCTCTTGCCTTCCGGGTCTGTGGCACCATGCAGTTCCTTCACCGCCGTCACCACGCGCGGATACTGGGAGTTCCTGTTGATGTTCGACTCGACCCCGCTCCAGTGAACATACTTGCCGGAGGAAATCGCTTCGGCTTCCAGCCGTTCTTTCAGCAATATGTCGATATCGGCTGTCTGGAGTGTTTCTCCAACATGGAACTGGTTGCCGAACGCCGTGAAAATATCAATGGAAACAAGGCCCTTGAGATTGCTGTAACCACTGAGGATGTATCCGATTCTAGATTGCGTCACCAATCTGTCATATGCGACATCCGGCGCATCGTTCGAAAGGGCCGCGTGGATCTCCTCGTTTCCGGCAAGGTTGGCTATCAGGCTTTCCACATCGCTCATGACCAGGTTGATGTACTGCTTGCGCTGTTCAAGCAGCTGCTGGTGGAAGGCCAGGGTTCTGTCCTGAATCATGCTGTTCGCAACCAGGATGGATAATACGCCAAAGAGCAGCAACGGCACCAGGCCGATGAGTATCATGAAAAACAACAATTTGCGCGTGAGGCTGCTCTTCCTGGTGAATGTCTTCAAGGATCCCCCTCAGTTTGAAAGTGTTTGCGCCGTGACAAGCCGCACGGGAACATAGGTGAGCAGATCCACCGGCTTGCCGTTCAATACCGATACGGCCATTTCGACGCCCTTGTATCCCTGCAGGGCTGCCTGCTGGTCAATGGTGGACTGCATCCGGCCTTCCCCGATCGCTGTCCTGGCATCGTCCAGGTTGTCGAACCCGGCCACGAGCACGTCGGTGCGCCCGGCTTCCTTCAGGTATTGAAGCAAGCCGAGGGCCATCATGTCGTTGGCGCAGAACGCCAGGGTGACTTCCGGATTTTTCAGGAATATTTTTTCAGCCTGTTCATAGGCTTCATCGATTTTCCAATTCGCGCTTTCGGAGGCCACGACCTTGATGTCCGGGTGTTTGCTGAAGGCACTTTCAGCGCCTTCCTTGCGCAAGCGGGCATTTTCAGCGTCCCGGATTCCTTCCAGTATGATGGCGCTTCCCTTGTTCCCCGCCTTTGCGCAGATGAATTCCACGGAGAGGGCGGCGCCTTCGTCATTTTTCACACTGACGAAGGGAACATTCTTCAGGCCTTCCTTTGCCGATACGGCCTCATCGAGCTTGTTGTCGATGTTGATGATGACAATTCCGCTGTTCTGGGCTTTTTTCAACACGCTGACCAGTTCGGTGGAACTGCCCGGCGCTATCACGATGGCATCCACCTTCTGCAGAATCATGTCCTCAACGATTTGGATCTGCTGTTCGATGGAGGTTTCCTTGGCGCCTGTCTTCACGATGAGCTGCAGTCCAAGTTCAGTCTCCGCTTTTCGGGCCCCCTTCTCCATTTCCACGAAAAATGGGTTGGTAAGCGTTTTCATTACAAGGGACACCTTGAACTGCTTCGCGACGGGTGCTGCCGTTGCCGCCTGCGCCGTGGTACTTTGCACGAGCGCATCCCCTTGGGCTGACTGAACGCACCCCGCAGCAAGCATTGCAATTGAAATAGCCAGGATCACGAGTAACCGTTTCATCTATTTCTCCCTTCGGGTTATGTTGGGCAGTAAGAAAAAATAGTTCTCAACCAAACGATAAGGATATCGAATTGGGATGACGAGGCATGAAGACAAGTAAAAATTTACAATCACGTTTTAGATTCCAAACCGTTTCAGATTAACACAGATGCGGCATAAGGCTAGCACATACTAACAAATTATCTCATGAAGGATGCAAATAGTCAATAAATCCTCCTAGAAGTCCTCTGTGAAGACTTCTGGGAAGTCCACTGAGATTTCAAGTTGTCTTATCCGGACGTCGGATGCCTTTGCATGAGAATAGGTGTTTGAGCACTGGCTTGGTGAAGCATCCCTGTTCCCACGGCATCACGTGATGACGCCGCATCGCGCATTGTCACCTAATCGCGTGCTTCCACGGAATCGCATGTTTCCACGGAATCACAATGGCTGCCACCGCCGCAACCACAACGCCGCAGCAACGCATGTTGACACTTTCCGCCCGTGGGATAATAATGAGGGGAATCCCTGCATATCCGCATGTGGATGACTGCAATCGGGCCCCGGCCCGGCAACCCCCTGAAGGTTGATGCCGCTGCAAAAGCTTTTGTCAATTCTTTTGCAAGGGAAACAGGGTTGCACGCGCCGGAAAGCCATGGAGGAAAACGACATGGACGAAATGGAACGGCGCCAGAAGAATTTCATTGAAGAAGCCGTGGAAGCGGATCTGGCCAGCGGGCTTGTAAAGAAGGTCCACACCCGTTTTCCCCCTGAACCGAACGGGTATCTGCACATCGGCCACACGAAAGCGCTCTGCATCGATTTCGGAATCGCCGAGAAATACGGGGGTTTGTGCAATCTGCGTTTCGATGACACGAATCCCGCAAAGGAAGACGTCGAATATGTCGATGCCATCATGGAAGACATCCGGTGGCTCGGTTTCGACTGGGAAGACCGGCTTTTCTATGGCTCCGACTACAGTGAGAAAATTTATGAATATGCCATGACATGCATCGGGAAGGGTGTCGCGTATGTAGACGACCTCACGCCGGATGAGATCCGAGAGCATCGCGGTACACTCACCCAACCCGGCCGGGAAAGCCCTTGGCGAAACCGTTCCGTGGCTGAAAACCTCGATCTTTTCGGCAAGATGCGCGAAGGTGTGTTCGAACCGGGGGAAAAGGTGCTCCGTGCCAAAATCGACATGGCCTCGCCGAACATCAACATGCGCGACCCTGCCATGTTCCGCATCAAGAAAGACCACCACCACCGCCTTGGGCACACCTGGTGCATTTACCCGATGTATGACTTCGCCCACCCGCTCCAGGATGCCATCGAGGGTGTCACCCACTCGTTGTGCTCCATTGAATATGAAGACCACAGGCCGCTCTACAACTGGGTTCTGGAGCAATGCGAAATAAAGGATCCCCCACGCCAGTTCGAATTCTCGCGCCTGAACATCAACCATACGGTGATGAGCAAGCGAAAACTGCGCGAACTGGTAGAGAAGGGTCTCGTGAACGGGTGGGACGATCCGCGCCTGCCAACACTCTGCGGTCTTCGCCGCCGCGGTTTTCCCGCCGCCGCCATCCGCGACTTCGTGGACCGCATCGGCGTGTCGAAAACGAACAGCGTTGTCGATTGGGGCCTCCTTGAGCATTGCGTGCGTGAGAACCTGAACAAGACGGCCATGCGCGTCATGACGGTCACCGATCCCGTAAAACTGGTCATCGACAACTACCCTGCGGGGCTTGTCGAAGAATTCGTCCTTGAAAACAATCCTGAAATGCCTGAAGCCGGATCAAGGAAGGTTCCGTTTTCAAGGGAACTCTGGATTGAACGTGAAGATTTCATGACAAGCCCGCCTCCGAAGTATTTCCGCTTGAAACCGGATGGCGAGGTGCGCCTGAAAAGCGCGTATTTCGTCAAGTGTACAGGCTATGAGTCTGACGCCGCAGGGAACGTCACGGTTGTCCACTGTACTTATGACCCAGCCTCTCGCGGCGGCGAATCGCCGGATGGCCGCAAGGTGAAAGGCACCATTCACTGGGTAAGTGCCGGCCACGCGGTGGAAGCGGAAGTCCGCCTGTACGACATGCTGTTTTCCGTCGAAAATCCGGAAGAGGGCGACTACAAGGCGAACCTGAACCCGGATTCCCTGAAGATCCTGATTTCGGCAAAAGCTGAACCATTCCTGAAGGACGCGAAGCCGGGCGACCGGTTCCAGTTCCTCCGCATGGGGTATTACTGCGTGGATCCCGAACGGACAGCAGAAGGAAAAACCGTGTTCAACCGGACAGTCACTTTGAAAGATTCCTGGGCGAAGATATCCGGAAAATAGAATCATTGCGGCAACATGCGGTCCGACAAGCGGCTGTTTCGCATGAAGCCTGCGCTTCGTCAATTAAGCATCCATGAGGACTGCGCTTCGTTAATGCAACATCCATGACGCCTGCGCTTCGTCATTGCGTCGACATCCATGCGGCCTTG
>CAZFWQ010000239.1:0-5919 GCA_964522755.1 uncultured Oscillospiraceae bacterium
TTGGTGCTGTTTCATTTCAACCTTTTCTATAGGGGCGGGAATCGCTGGTGTCCTTGTTGGGAAGATGTTTACTATTGTCATTCATTGTTGTTGACAAGGGAATGATAGCAACGTTGCCGGAATCATTGACAGGTCGAAAAAAGGTGCTCATATTCGAGCTGAAACGAAAGTAACAAAGGTGTCCTTATCGAATATGAAATCATTTTTGATTCAAATCCGACCAGTTTCTATTCCTTTTCAATCGCCTCCCTGGCCAATTCAACCCAACGTCCAAGCCGCCATGGCTCATTTGACAGGGTATGAACATCTTTCAGGATAATCTCCACGTTCCGGCCCTTTCTTATATCAAGGGTTTTCATCAGGTCCGAATTGATTTCATCCTCATCCCAGTTGCTCATGCTGACCAGGGCCGGATGTGGCTTTCGACTGAAGATGTAATTGTCTTGCAGCTGCCGGGACATTGTTTCCTGGTCTGACCAGGGTGATACGGAAACACGCCGCAGGTTCGGGATCTGGCTGACATATTGCCACCTTTTTTCCAGAGGCTCGCAACATCCGTAACAGCTCAGGCCAAACCTCGATATCAGTGGAAGTTGGTATGGAAATACAAATTCCCCAAACATTTCAGGAGATATGCCGACAGTTTCCTGTGACTCGGACAACCCCCACATGTCACGGATCCGGGCAGGCCGTCCCGCCTTGAAATCCGGCGTTGGAAGCTCATCCGTATATCCACGCCCACCGGAACCTATATAGTCGTCCATATTGTTTGATACAAGCAAGCCATTCGCCTCATGCCAATCCAGCATTTCTGCATGGTCTTCCATCAGGAACTGCATCAGAGCCTTCAGTTCATCCGGTTGATCATACATGGCCAGCATCAGACCCTCCAAGCCGATCAGGTTGATGCATGACCAGGTCAATCCAATTGACCACCAGTAAAACCCGCGCTCCACTATCGGCAGGATTCCGGAAAACACAGCTTCAAGCGCCTCCCTTGTCTGATCCGTCGCGACCCTGTCGATGCTCCTTTCACGGAAATGGAGCTTTGGCAGACACTCGCCGATATCTTTGATGGGCGCTTCCCAACGATAGCTGCCTATTCCATGATTTGAGCGGCCAGTCTGCCTTTTTTCCTCCACACCGTAAGTTCCGGTGACAATCTTGCAACCAAAGCTGTACCAGGGCTCGATGACCATGTCATCCCCGATGGAAGTGTGATAATAGATCTTGTTCCTCAACTCACGTTCGATGCCCCTGCTCCACTCTCCCTCGCATTCCAGTGATGCGACAGGAATCACCTCGTCCATCACACCACTTGTTTCAGTCAGGATCATGGGTCTTTCGCCCTGCAATGCGTTATGCTTTTTCCATAGCCTTCGTTTTTCAGCCATCTCAGGCAATTCCGCAAGATCTCTGACCTGGTTGGCTAACTGGCGTAGAATCGTCCTGTCCTTCTGTGCTATCATCCGGTAGTCCTCATTCTTTCCTATTGAGCCTGCAATGCGACGTGTAGTGCTCCCGTGAGGGTCTGCCTTCACCGCAAGGTACCGGAGGCTTCATGGCCCAGGTCCAAGCACGGATTACCCTGCGCGAATTCGTGGATTTCGGTGCACATGGGTGCGCGTGCACAAAAACCACCACATGTCACTTCCGGGCACGGGGTCATCGACCTCAATGGTGCACCTGTCATGTTTCCTGTCACTGCGGCGAACTTCATCTTTCCTGCCTCCTGTTCAATCCATGGTGAATCTTGAGCAAATTGCAAAAAGCCGATTTACTCCTGTTGCATTTGTATCGGACTTGAAAGCCGATTTACTCCTGTTGCATTTGTATCGGACTTGAAAGCGGCATTGCTCTTGACCTTGATCCTTGGCTTGCATCATGAAACATGCGTCTTGAAATTCATGCCTGTCCTTCCGATGAGGACGATACGGATCAAAACTCACCGCCTGCCCAGCGAATCCCGTTCATCACCAGATTTCTGAATGAGCTGCAGCGGAAGTCCTCGGGATGACCCAGACTGGTGTAGAAAACGCGTCCTCCGTTGCAGTTGTTGGTCCAGGCCACAGGATTGTCCATGGAGAGGGCCGGTTCCATGATTTCACTGTCGACGGCTCTTCCGGTCAGATAGGCATCACAGCTATCGGGAAGAGGCAATACATGGTACAGCCACGAACGGACATGAAAGAAATCCTCCACACCCCGGAGCAGCGGGTGTCCCTCCTTTTTCGGCAGAATCCGGACATCCGTGCTTGCTGAGTGCCCGTGGTGGTATCGCCATGGCGTGCCGAAAAGAAGGTTTCCGAAATCCTGGTTCCAGGCGTGCCATGGACTTTCAGAAGGAAACGCAAAGCTGTGTGTGGATGTTCTCAGCCCGACCACAGGGCGGCCCGCTGCCACATAGTCGAGCAGGAATTTCATCTGTCTGTCCGAAAGGCGCCTGAACCGTGTGTAAAGTATCAGGACGTCCACATCATCCGGACGCTCGAATCCGCTGAACTCATAGAACTCACGACCGTCCTCTATGGGAATGCTGGAGCAGATGGTCGTCTTCCAATCGTACTTTTCCCCGAATTCGACAGCCAGGGGCGGCATGGAATTCTGGGAGGCATATTCTGCCTCTCCGATGAGGAACATTGCATGCTTATCCATTTTCTTTCTCTCCTCGCCTTTCTTTCATTTGGATTTCCGACTCAGCTGTTTTGAGTGTTTCCTGCTTTTCTGCACATTTTCGAAACGCATGCTGCGACCCCTTATACACCTAATTTCCCGGTCACATTATAACGATGATGCCAAATCAATGTGAAATGTTTCAAGTATTATCCGTTGAGGCTTTGTAATTTCCGTTTGTATATGACCGTACTTCGAGGGATATCGAATTTCCGTCAGAGTTTCCATTTCCCCCAGGAGTTCCTGTACAGTATATTTTACGATGAAATCCGATTTCCTCATTTCACGGCGAAGTGCGCTCATATATATCGGAGCAATGAATTGGACAAACAGTCTGCCATCCATTGCCGGGGAGGTATGCACTCTAAAACGCTTCATGTCCAGTTGGTTTTTCAAACATTTCGGAATAGGAGGAAAGCGAGGTGATGTCATAACAAAGGTAGTCATTCTCAAGAACCTTTTTGCTCCATCTGGCGAAGAACCTTTGGATGCCGTCTTCCTTCCATTCTGAGGATCTGTTCATGTTCCTTTGGGAATCTGGCTTTCACCACTTTTCCCAACCCCATCTGAGCTGTTACATGCTCTAGCTGCAAACCAATTGCCAGTTTTGTGATCCATTGGAATAATGAGCCTTTGCTCGGATGGTTCCCTTTTTGTGCTTCCCCATGATTTTAATCCTTTTTTCCTCATACGGGAGAAGATTGAAAAAATTATCTTCAAAATACCAGTTGAATTCATCCCCCTCTTCATTGCCCGTCATTTCCACACAATGGGCGTATCGACTATCTTGTTGTGAATGATGCTGAACACCCTGACCTCCAGGGTCCCTTGCGCCGCTTGCAGCATGCAGGAGTATGATCTTTTTTCACCCCTGGATCTAGATGATGATATTCATTTCAAAAACGATCAAAAACGATCGTATCTGAGAGGGAAAGAAGTGGTTCTGAAGGTGTGATATTTCAGCTTGATATTTGCATCATAAGTCAGGTCATAAACAAATTCACTTTATGCACCGTTTGTGATATGATGCAGGTGGTGGGACATTTGTTTTATTGTTCCTGACGTTGCAAAGCGGCCACTGTGCCGTCAGCAACAGTTTTATAATCGATTGCAGAAGAGGAATCCATATGAAAATCGGATATGCAAGAGTGAGTACGGAACAGCAGGTTCTGGCACGGCAACTCGACCAGCTTCAGACATACGGTTGCGATATCATCTACCAGGAAAAAATGACTGTAACAAAAAAAGACCGGCCGGAATTGTCAAAGGTATGCATTCAGGCAAGAGCTGGCGACCTGGTTGTCATTGAAAGCCTATCCCGTCTTGGTCGCAGTGCAAAAGACCTACTGGAACTCTTGGGGCTATTCGAGAGCGCCGGCGTGACCGTTGTTTCACTGAAGGAATCGATTGATACATCAACCCCTGTCGGTCGGCTTCTGGTAACGGTTTTGGCTGCTCTGGCACAGTTTGAACGGGATTTGACCGTTGAGCGCACTAAAGAAGGCTTGAAGGCTGCCCGTGCCAGAGGCCGAAAAGGTGGTCGTCCGCCGATGGATCCGAAACGGGTCCAAAAAGCCATGCGGTTGTATCGGAGTGAGCAGCTGAGTGTGTCTGACATATGCGCCCAGTGCGGGATATCATCGGCAACACTGTATCGATATGCCAAGCGGAATGAAGGAGGATGACCATGATTCAGCGGATACTGGATTTGATCAAATCCGGAGAAGGAATGACGATCGAGTTCAAGGAAAGCCGAAACAAGCTCAACAAGAACATATATGAAACTGTCTGCTCTTTTCTCAATCGTCTTGGTGGTGACATCATTCTCGGAGTGGACGATCACTGACAGATTGTCGGCATTGACCCGGACCAGGTTGCCCAAATCAAGAAAGAGTTCGCATCAAACCTGAACAACCGGCAAAAAGTCAATCCACCTTTTTATCTCACGCTGAATCAATATGAAATAGACGGGAGAATAGTTCTCCATGTCTTTGTTCCGATGAGTTCCGATGTTCATCGCTGCAATGGGTGCATCTATGACCGCAATGAAGATGGTGATTTTGACATTACGGACAACACGAACCTTGTTGCTGAAATGTTCATTCGAAAACAGAGAACCTATACCGTCAATGAAGTTTTCCCATTTGCGGAGATGGGGGACTTGAGGACTGACCTTATTCAACTGGTCCGCATTCGCGTTACAAACATTCACGAGGGGCCTCATCCTTGGACAAACCTCACCGATTTGGAGCTGCTGCGGAGCGCCGGTCTTTTTCTGAAGGATTATCTGACAGGGAAAGAAGGCATCACCATGGCCGGAATACTGCTTTTTGGAAAGGATGAGACCATTTTGTCCGTTTTGCCGCACCATCGGACGGACGCAATTGTTCGCCGCATCAATCTGGACCGATACGATGACCGGGATGACATCCGAACCAATCTGCTGGAGAGCTATTCAAGGTTGCTGGCTTTTTGTGCCAAACACCTCAACGACCCGTTTTATCTTGATGGGGACACTCGAATCAGCCTGCGCGATAAAATCATCCGCGAGTTGGCTGCCAACATGCTTATACATCGGGAATACGTCATGGCTTATCCTGCCAGATTGGTGATAGAATCTGACCGGCTTTATACGGAAAACAGCAACCGGCCGCATGGATTTGGCCAAATCGACCTCAATCATTTCACACCATACCCTAAAAACCCGGTACTTGCGAAAATGTTCAAGGAAATCGGATATGCAGATGAACTGTGTTCCGGAATCCGGAACACAACCCGATACACAGCACTCTATTCAGGTAAAACTCCTGTTTTTGAGGAAGGCGATGTTTTCAGGGTCATCATCCCGCTGAAGCCTGAAAATCTTCCTCAAGGGCTAAGTGCGACTTTGAAGCTAAAGGGTTCAGATGATGGAGTAGGTGAAAATATTCTGAAGCCTAATGGCAATACTCAGCATGATGGGCAGCATGATGGGGAACATGATGGGGAACATGATGGGGAACATGATGGGTTGGAACTGAACAAGATGCAGACGATGCTTCTGGCTTTTTGTGAAACTCCAAAATCCAGAAATGACATCATGGAGCATCTTGGCCTCAAGGACCGCATGAACCCGGCCCAATTACTCGCGTGGATCGAGAACCCGAAGGTCCAGGCCAACCGGCGGCGGCTGTATGCCACGATGCTCGGGGTGTGCGGCTCGCCCGCCGATGCCGAGCGGATCGCGAAGATTCTTGCCGGCACCGA
>CAZFWQ010000240.1:0-5915 GCA_964522755.1 uncultured Oscillospiraceae bacterium
GGTGAATGCCTCCCTTTTCATATGCACCGGTATTTTTCATATGCACCGGTATTTTTCATTGGCAGCGGAGTTGCCATGCCTTGGCTATCCGCTTGCCATGATCAGATTGGATGTCCTGCTGCATAAATGGCAGCTCCCGCTTATTTCGCGATGATTGTCAGTATTGCCGCAGGAATTTCCATCTGGCTGTTCTTCACGAGGGAACCCTCAACGACTGCTCCTTCAGCCGTATAGACGCCCGGGGAGGAAACGCGTGCGTAGTAGACGATCTTGTGCTGCAGATCCCAATCCCGTCCAATGACGAAATTCACTTTCTGCCCCTCGTAATCCCTGTACCAGAAGCCTTCGGCAGTGCGGATACCGTACTGCCAGGGGTTCACGACGGGCGTCAGGCCCGCAGGCAGGTAATCGGTGACTTCATAGGTGCTGTCCATGGCATTGGTGGAAATATCCCAATCCAATTCCACGCGGATCAGGTCGTTCATGCCGAATGTGGTGCCTGCCTGGCCTGTTCCCTCATTGATGTAGGTGCGGGTCAGTTTCAGGTTCGGATCGTTCGTCACTGCTTCCTGAGGTGCCAGATAGGTGGAGGTGACTGTTCCGTTTCCAGATACGCCCGAGATAACCAGTTCCGACGCTTTGGCGGAGATGACCGTAATGAAGGCCATGCTGCCGTTCTCCAGTACTTCCTTGTTGGCCTTTCCCGCGTAAGTCCATGTGAATGAGAGGGTTTCGGCAGGCAGGGAACGGAACTGCGCTTTTGTGTAGAGCAGGTCTTCAATGCCGGTGTATACGTTTCTGGACCCATTGGCTTGAACCCAGCGGTGAAGACCGTCAGCGGAGGGCAGTTGGAGGGCTGCGGCTGCGGCGGAAGCCAGGGCAGTGAACTGCAGGGCTTCATCCTTGCCGTCGGCGGATTTTCCGGCAGCGGATTTCACGGATGCAGCTGACGAACCCGCAGCGACCGACTTGTCAGGAGCTGCGCCGACGGCAGCAGGTGCGTCGGGAGCGGTCACGGTTCCTGTTGATCCTTCAGATGCGTCACTGACAGGTGCCCCGATGGCTGTGGTCTTACCAGACATCATGCCGGTACTGTCGGAGGAAACCGCAGCTGCGTCAGACGCGGCAACCGTACTGTAGCTTCCGGACAATCCTGCGGTACCGTTTTTCACCCGGACATACGGGGCGGCTGTTTCGAGAACGGGTGCCACCTCCGCATCCCAGAGAGCACGGGCTGATGGCAGATTTCCGACCGCGGCATATCCGAGGATGATGAACAATGTGTCTTCCAGTGTGGCCGTCTGAACTGTTGCCGCAATGTCAAGTTCCATCAGGACCGGTTCGCCCAATACGGCCAATGCATACAATGCTGCAGGCGGCGGGTTGTCGGAAGCATAGACTTTTCCGTACAGCCAAGTTTTCAATGAATCCGTGTTTCCGTTTTCTTTCAGCATGCCTGCGAGAAGCGCTGTCATGCGCAAATCGCTTTCCGCATACGGGAGGATGCCATAGCCCCCGTCAGAACGGCGATAGGTGTCCGTATCCACGACTTCGGGTGTCCAGAGGCCGTCAATATTCGTTGAACCGGAGGATGGCCCGTCCGCGTTTGCTTTTCCTTCCGTCATGATGAGGTTCAGCCACATTTGCGCGGAGGAGCTGACGAGGCGCTGATCCAGGCGGTGTCCGCCGCTCCAGGCCAGCGTCTGCAGCGTTTGAAGCAGTTCGGCCCGCGCAGGGTCTGAAACGAACAGGCGCGTCAATCCCTTTGTGCCGGCTGGGATGGCCATTCCGTCCATGAGTTTGACGGAGACGGTTTTCTGCATTTCCCGGAAGGAGCCGACCACGGTGACTGTTCTTTCAATGGCATCCGTCATTCCGGAAGCGGACAATGCCTTGAGTGTGAAGGTGTAAGTGCCTTCGGGAAGTTTTCCCACCGGCAGGTGGACCCGTTCAAACGCCTTGGCGGTGACGGAGGCGTTCAGATTCGGCAATTGAGCGGATGTGATGTTGAATGTGACGTCTTCGCCGGTCATCAAATCGTTTCCGTACGCCGTGAACCCGACTTGGGGTTCGTCACCGGCGAGATAGGTGGCATTGAGGGTTTCACTGAGGAAGAACGGGAGGCTGACAACCGCGGAACCTTTTCCGGAACCGCCCTGCAGCGCCTGTGAGATGCCGGATACGCTGATGCGCCATGAGGTGACGTTGTCCGGGATTTTGAAGGTGAGTGTGCCGGTGCCGGACTCGTCGAGCGTCTTCATTGAGAAGTAGGCGCTGTCCCTGAAGTCGCTGCGTATCGTGTAGGATGCTTCCGCTCCGCCTATTGCGTTGTCGGCCGCGCTGTTTCGCCCGATGCTTGCGGATTCCATTGCCGAAGGCATGGGAGTCATTCCTTTTTCTTCGCTCATCGCCATCGAAACCATCCCGCGGCCATACAAGGCCATTGGATAGATAGTGGAGCCATAACGACGGATGATTCCGTTGTCCATCCAGCCGTAGAGGATTGGCAGCACGTCGTTGTACTGGTCGGCCAGCTTGAACAGCGCCTCGTCCACGAGCGCCACGTTGATGGTAGCGGGAACTGGTTTGCCGGAAGGGTCCTTTGCCTTCACCGTAACGGTCACCGTGTCCCCGGGACGATATGTGTCCTTGTCCGTCGTCGTTTCAAACGTGATGCGTTTTTCCTCTGAATCATAAGTCAGACTGGTCTGCAGGCTTCGATAGATGCGGCCGTCAAACACCACGCCGTCCAGCGTCATGTTCGGCGCCATCGTCTCGGCATAGACAGTCTCATATTTCGGCTGGTTGGCCACCGTGTAGGATTGGATGCCGTTCCAGGATGCCACAAACAAAGTGCGTCCGTTCACCGGCTCCTTGTCATTCCTTTCAATGGCCGCTTTCACGAGGTCACCGATGCGGTAACTGCTTTTGTCCGTTGTCAGGTTGTACCAGACGCCATTGGCCGGATAATCGTATCCGCCGTTCGGGGAATGCCATGTGTTGAACCGCATGACGTGGTTGTTGTCGTCTTTCGTGGTGAGTTCCGACGTGTAATAGCCAATGACCCCTGCCGGAATCGGGAACTGCCAGGTGCCTTTGCCGTCTGTGCCGGTTGTGATGGTGAATGAGGCAACGGTTTCCTTCTTTTCCCTGTATTCGTAACGGGGTACGACCACCTTGTTTACAAAATCGTAGTCTTCGCCTGTTGATACGCGTTCCCAAGTGGTGCGCGTAACCGTCCCCGTAAATGTCTGGCCGGGAACCGGAGAACCTTTCATCTGCGCGTCGTTGTCCGGATCGTCATCATTCAGCGGGGTGAGGTCGGCTTTATTCACATTGACCGTGATGGTGCCGAACATATCCTTTTTTCCATCTGTTTTCGGTGTGCCGTCCGCATTCACCACATTTCCGGCCGTTTCAACCAGAATGTCGTTCATGAATACGCGGAGATAGGATGACGCCGTGATTTCACCGGATTCCGGCAGCAGGGAAGTGGCATAGAATGACGCCCAGAACTCCCCTTGCTGGCCATCAAAATATTTGGCCACGTACGGAACCGTGAGTTCACCTTTTGCGTTCGTTTTTCCTTCACCGGTCTGGTTGCCCTGCGCTTCCTGTATGGTGTACCTGATGGTCTGGTTTGCAACCGGAGTTCCATCAAAGAAAGCGGCTGTCACCGTGAAGGTGGCGCTCTGTCCGGGGAACACCGCTTTTTTATCCACTGTGGCCGTGAGCTGGTAGGCCGGCTTTGTGTAATTTTCCACTGAGAAGCCGGAAGTGGCGACTGTTTCGTCTCCGGCCTTCACGGTCAGGGTGTAGTAGCCTGGTTCAAGGGCGGGCAACGCGATGCCGCCGTCCCAAAAGCCGTTTTTAACCGGTGCTTCGATAGTGAGCAGCGGCTTCTGGATCATGGGCATCCAGTATCCCATCCTGCTGTCAAGCCAGGGATACATATAGCCGCCCTGTGCAATTTCGATGGTCACTTTTTCGGGTGAAACACCCGACAGGCGGCTGCGGGCGAAACCCCAGAAGCGCACCGTGTCCGAAGGCTTGTACAGTGTGCGGTCCAAACCGGAATAACGCCAGAAATTGCCTTCCGGACCTGCTCCGTACCAGTTGCGCAGGGAGTATTCCTTTCCTGTCCCGGTACTTGTGACGACAGGATAACCGCTGTTGAGGATGGAGACGGAGCCGTCAGCTGCCTGCAGCCTGAAATACTCCGGCTTGTCGGCAGACGGCACAAGGGCGCCTTTCTTGTCGAGGGTGGCTAGACCTTCCGCATTCGTGATGCCTGAAGCTTTTGTGGAAAGGCTTTCCACTTTTGCGCCAGCCATCGGGAAACCTGTTTTCAGGCTGTTCACCCAGAAGAGCAGGGAATTCTTGTCTTCGATGAACCAGGAAGTCGTATCCGTGACTTGCAGCAAAGCCTGGGCTTTCATGGGATTTTTCGTGGAACCGGCCTGCAGTTCCACAAGATAGAAACCGGCGGCGAGCGTTTCAGGAAACTCGGTGTAACGGGACTGCTGGACAAGCAGGTCGATGGGTTGCTTGTAAGAGAGCGCCTTAGCCATACCGCTTGTAGGGAAGGTATTCTGAGAATAGGAGTAATAGGCCCAGTAGGGAATCCTGTCACGGAGTTCCAGCGCCTTGATGAATGCCTTGTCATCGGCGAACCGGTACACGGCAACGTCCATGGAAGCCTTTCCTCCCGGGGCAAGCGCATCTGGGAGGCTGATGTCGAAGGGAACGATGGGTTTGTCGGAGGTCGGCACTTCCAGCCAGTTGTTGCTGAGGCCGAGATACCCACCGTCGGGATTTGCGGATTTTTCAGGATCGGGATTCGTTTCAAAGGAGAACATGAGGTCGGCTTGCAGTGTGCGATCCGTTCCGGAGAGAGGAAGGCCCTTCTTTACCGTGACAGTATAAATCGTTCCAAGGGCAAGAGGTTTGCGAGGCACAAAGGCAACTGTCTGCCCATGCGTCTCAAAACGGCCGTCGGCCGCGGGCGAAATCGTGAAATAACCGGCAAGATCCGACACACCCGGGTGGGTGAAGTAGATTTCGATGCCCGTATCAACGGGAACGCCGGAACTCTTGTCTGCCGGCAGCGTGCCGACCACGCCATAGTCCCGGCGGGTCTGGAACGCGAATGTGACGACGGAACCGTCGGAAGCGGTCATGTCAAAGAAATAGAGCGCGTTGTCGGCGAGTATTTCAGCCGGCTTGACGCTGAAATTGTTTTTTCCGGCGGATTCAATGGCAAGGGAAAATGCAGCCTGTGTGGTCAGGCCGATGCCAGCCGGCGTAACAGTGCCCGTGATGGGCGGTCTGCCACGAAGAACCAGCCGCTTGGCCAGTTCCAACGCAAATGCGGCGGCTTTTTCCGAAGCGGAACCGGCACCGGGGATTGCATCCAGTTCAGACTGCGGTACGGTGAGGATGAAGCCGGTGTCTGGGAAAATGCCGGTTTTGTCCGCTTTTTCGGCTGTGAGGCCATACCCTTTGCGGTACGAGTCCGCACTGGCCTTGACGACGGGGGAGAAAGGGTTGCCGATCCAGAAAATCGGCACCGCTAGTACAAGAACGAGTAGGACGGCTAAAAATCTTTTCATAAATACCTCCTGTATGGTACGGAGTTTTCATAACATCCGGTTGGAAATCCGGCAGCCTGACTGCAGCATCTGCCACTGGCAACAGCCTTGATGGCTGCAGTACCTGCCGGGTCACGGCATAAGCCTTTGCTGACTGCGGCAGGATCGCCTACACCAATATGACGGGCGATATGGATGTTTGGTTCATCAGGCATCCCAATATTTCATCATGCCATGTCGCATGTATGATACGATATCCAAATGCGGAACAGGCGCGCGATAATATGACACGGAAAAGGCATTCGATGACAATACACGGAACAG
>CAZFWQ010000241.1:0-5915 GCA_964522755.1 uncultured Oscillospiraceae bacterium
AAAATACCGGTGCATATGAAAAATACCGGTGCATATGAAAAGGGAGGCATTCACCTTGCGGGTGGGTGCCTCCCCTGTTATGACCCGGCATTTGTGACGAGTTCGGGTGCCTCCCCTGTTATGACCCGGCATTTGTGATGAATTCGGGTGCCTCCCCTTCAATCACCTGATGTAAGTGACGAGGTTGGGCTTCCTGTCCGGTGCCTCGGGAGGCGCGTCTTTCCCGTACCCGAACACGGCCGATGCATACGGTTTGTACCCATCAGGCAGCTGCAGTTCATTCCGCAGTTCTGAACCCTGAGGCGAGAAAAAAGCCAGCAGGACAAAGAAAATCCAACAGGATCCCAGTCCGACCGATTCAGCCGCCAGAAGCATGTTCTGCGTCGCAGCCGCACAATCCGCATCAAGGGGCATGGGCGCCTCCCCGCTGCCGGAGACAATGACCAGTGTCGGTGCCCCATACAGGCAATCGAATGCCTCGTCGCTCCATAATTCCCTCAGTTGCTCCATGTTCATTCCCCTTGCCGCTTCTTTCGCAGCAAGATTCAGCCTGTCCAGCAACTCCCTGTCCTGCACAACAGTGAAATGCCATGCCTGGCCGCCGGCGTTGGGCGCATGCATGCCTGCGTCCAGCACAGCTTGCAGTTCTTCTTCCTTGATCTGCCCGTCAAGATAGCTTCGAATGCTTCTTCGCTGCCTTATCGCCTTCAACGTTTCATTGACAATCATCCTGTTCTCCTTTTTTACCATAAAATGCTATCTTCGCAATAGCTCAGATTACCATAAAATACCATCTTCACAACACCTCAAATACCCAGAAGGAGTGCAGTGCTGCTCTTCCCCGCATGAATCCATGCGCCGGTGTGATTGGCGCTGATGGCCAGGACCTCGCGCAGCATGGCTGTCGCCTGTTCCCGTTCCCCGAGACCCCAGTGCCCGAGAGACTGAAGGTACAGGCCTTCCGAATGGTTCCGCCTGCCGCGGTCTCCCTCGAATGGCGCAGGGGTGGGTACCCCGGTGGCGAAGTGGTCATAGCGCCCGCCCTTTTTCACCAGCATGCATCCCGCGCTGATCATTTCGTCAAACAGTGCCTGCGCCTCGGAACAACGTCCAAGTGCGCGCATGGCCAGTCCCTTATATAATGTCATGTCGGTAACGAAATGCGGGCTTTCACACGCTTTCGCGTAAAGACCCGCTTCCAGGGCCGCATCGCCGCACGCCGCGGCGGCTTTGCCCGCGAACCAGTGGATGTGCGCCATGGAAGCATGAGCATTTCGTCCTTCATGAAAACAGGCCGGAAGGGATTCAGCCCTCAGGGTTTCGTCAAGGGCCTTCCCCGCTTCCCCCTTTCCAAGCATCTGCAAACCGCGGAGAATGTGAATCCACTCGAAGACACGCACCAGACGGCCTTCCCCGCCCTCATACACATCATATTCGCGGGCAGTGATGCGTTCGGCCGCTTCATCAAGGCGCCCCGCCTGCAGCAGCAGGATCATCCATTCCACATACAGGTCATTGCGCTCGGATGCAAGTCCGGTGTTCGCTTCAATCAGGCGCAGCCGGTCGGCCACAGTCACATCGTCCGAATTCCTGTAAAGCTGGAGCAGTTCGTACAATAGGCGGGCATCGTGGGGATCCGCATGTAACGCTGCTTCCATCGCCATTTTCGAACCGGCCGGATCATGGCGTTTGTCAAACAGGGCCAACGCAAGACAGCGCTGTGCCGCAGCAAATTCCGAATCCAGGGCAACCGCCTTTTCCCAGCAGGAAATCGCCTCTTCGTGGCGCCTCCTGTCATAATACAGGCAGCCGAGGTTCCAGGCAGCGCGGGCTGCTTCCGGATGCAGCACCAGTGCCGATGAAAGAACTTCCATATCTTCCAGGCGATTGGGGAAACACAGTGATGGAACCGCTTTTTCAGCTGTCTCAAAACATGTCCGCGCCTCTTCCATCCTTCCAAGCCGTGAGAGCAAGGCCGCCTTGTGATAGAGCGACAACGGATGTACAGGACCCGTCATGCGCTCAAACACGCCCAGAGCGTCCAAATCCATCCCAGCGGCCATGTATCCGAGTGCGATGTCCAGCATGGCATCGGGTTTGTCCGTCAGCACGCGGGCCGTCTGCTCCATGACGAGTTCAGCTTGGGCATGTTCCCCGGAAACCAGCCTGGGATCAGGGGTAGGAGGTTCGCCGGATGCACGTTCATGGCGTATCAGGCCGAGTTCCCACCAGGCCCTGTGATTCAGGGGATCCTTCATGACCGCGCCGGATGCCGTGAGTCCCGCTTCGTCAAGCCGTCCCATATGCCGGAGGATGGCGGTTTTCAGATTCCAGCCCCTCAGGCTCTGCTCACTGACAGAGAGGGCCCTGTCCACCTGGGCCAGCGCTTTTCCATAACGGCCCGCCTTGCAGTCAAGTTCGGCCATCTCCAGCCGGGAAACCGCTTGCCAGGCCTGGTTCCAATCCGCCTTCGCGAATCGGCCGTATGCGTCTGCGTCCCGTCCGAGATATCGGAGCGTGATGCCCAGCAGGTAGGAAACCTCTCCGTCATGCGGATGGGTGTTTCTCATTGTCAAGCGGTTCAGCGCGGTCAGCAGATATGATTGCGCCTCCGCGAACCGGCCCTGTTTCAGCATCAGCAGCCCCATGGCCTTGTTGCAGCGGCTGTCATCCGGGTCGCGGCGCAGCGCCTCGAGATACCAATGTTCCGGGTCCAGGGAATGATGACGGTACTGTTCAAGGTGCAGTCCGTACAGGTACAGTTCCTCGACGGAAGCAGCCTCGTGCGGTTCCGGCGTCGGCGTGCGCGCGGGAATTGCCGGGTAACTGCCCAGGTCGGTTTCCGCTGCATCCCTTTCATCGAAAGAGACAAGCAAACGTCCGTCCTTGTCAAACAACGAGATGGACAGGCAACCGTCATCACCGGCCTCCGGCACCGGTATCATCTCCAGATAAGGTTTGTCCGGCGCGATATCCAGCAGCGCATCGAAAAGGACACGTACACCCTCATTGCTGCCGGATTTCCCGGCCTGCCCATGTCCCCGGCAAGTATTCGCCCATTCACTCAAGACAACGCGGCAGCCATTGAAACGGCCCGTGGCATGCAATCCTATCCGGATGCCGCCTGTTTCCCGCTCAAGGCTGACGGCCGCGTCCTCAGTGGCGTTTTTCACAAGCCCTATTTCCAGTATCGGGTACCAGCAATGCTCGAAGGCACGCGTCTCATCCGGCTGCAGCCAGGAGAAATCCGGCTGGTTGTCCGTATACATGCCCGTCATCAGCTCAATGTACGGGCCGTCTTCGTCGGTCAGGTTCCGGCACCAGGCTTTGGCGGAGTCATTGGTTCCCCAGGTGAACAGCTTTTTGCCGGGTGAAACATGGCGATCGGCCACATGAACGGTTCCCGCGCGTTTTCCGGTGTCATAGCCCTGGACAAAGCCGTATTGGCTGTCTCCGTCCATGACCATGAACGACCCGGCCGCCTTCAGGTTCTTGTACCAGGAACCGTCGACGCCGTCTCCAAAATCCAGGTCCGCGTATTTCCCTTTCAAAACAGGCCAGGCGGTGACGGATGAGCGGTCATGATATGCGACCTGGTGGACATCCGGGGGGAAATTGATGCGGTAGCCGTCATTCACATGCACCCCAAGGTTCGCCCACCACATGAAGGGCTGCGGCCAGGGTGTCGGATTGTAGGCCCGGACCTTCACCTTCAGCCAGGATCGGCCCGGATGCAGCGTCACGCCTGCCATGGCCTTCGTGTGGTACATCGGTTCCGTTTCCCCAGTCCATACCGTGCGGCTGCCATCCGCGCCTTCTTCGGTTGTGGATTCCGCAGACATGAAGGTGGTGGGGCGATGATGCTGCGGCCAGTTGAACTCTATGCCACCGGCGCACCAGGAACCCGCAAGACCAATCAGCGCAGGCTTGATGACCTGGTTGTGATAAATGAAATGATACCCGTTCGTCTTATCAAGCCCCATGTGGATGCGGCCGCCGATTTCAGGCAGGACCTGCACCTTCAGGTATTCATTCTCAAGGGTATAGCAGTCCCAAAACCTGTCTTTTTTTTCATGGCTCAGCCGATCTGTAACAGGCAAAGGATAAACGCGGCCGCTGGCCCCCTGATAGGAGCGCTTTTCATGAAAAACAGGGTTTTTGTCCGGCGGATAGGGTTCATATGTGGGGATGCAGAGCGGGCCGTGAGTTAACCGGATGGTTTTTCCGTCATCTGCAGACTGGTTTCCGGCAATCTCCGGCGGCATGCTTCCGGGGGAGTCTGAGATGTTTTGATCCATCATGATGATGCCCTCCTGTTCCTTCACACTGTACGCGGATTGTCGACGCATCGGCAAAGATCGTACACCGTCATGGCGATTTCAACAGGTTTTCCCGCCTGTTCATTCATCACGCAGCGCTTTTCACTGTCTTTCAATTCCCGGACCAAATCTTTTGCCGTCTGCGCGTATTTCCATGCCAGTTTTCCAGCTCCGGTAAAATTGCCCACGGATATCCTTCGCATGATTCCCCTGACGTCAAGACCGAAGGAATTCATGCAGGCCGGGCGCTCGCAGAACTGGCAAACGGATGCTTTTCGCATGAGCTGCTGCTCTTCGTCAGTATAATCCTGATAAAGCCTTTCAAATGAAAACGGTTTTTCAACAATGCTCACGTAATTTTTCATGTCTTTCCGATATTCGTATGCAGGCAGGCCAAGTTTTGCCAGGACCGCGTTGGCGGCGCTGAGCCCGGACACTGTGACAGCCGGGGTGCCGGTTCCCATCACAGTCGATTCCCCGCAGCAGAACAACGTGTTCCATTCGCTTTTCGTATGCATGCGGCGGAGCATGTGCTGTCCAATCATTTGCTTCGGTCCCGCCACGGCCCCCTTGTTTTTGTTCGTGTAGCGCTCAATGGTTTTGGGTGTTGCCACTTCTGAAAAACGGACCGCCTTGGTAAAACCAGGGAATCTCTTCTCAAGGATCTTATTTAGTCTCGCTTTTTCATTTTCTTTTTCTTCCAGGTATTTGGTCGGATCCTCTATTTCCCAGTTTGACCATGAAGGCCCGATCGCCATGACGACATGCCCGTCATCAGCACACAGGGTATTGTCATCAATGCTTGGAACATAGACCGTCACTTCGCTTTCATCTATCATGTCGGGATTCCCTACAAGCATCTCCACAGGAAGCGTTCCGGGGGGAATCACCCCGCGGTCGACATAGGCATACAGCACAACGCTCGGATAAGTGGGAATGAATCCCTTTGCCCATTCCGCCCTGCCTTTTGCCAGATGAATGTCATCGATGAGTTTTCCATACAGGTTCCAGATCGTGCCGGAGTATATGATGTTGTCCGCGAAGCATTGTTCACCGCCTTTCAGTTCTATGCCCGACGGACGGCCTCCCTCAAAGAGAATTTTCACCACTTCGCTTTCCATGAACATTTCACCGTCGTATGCCTCAACCACCTTTTCCAGCTTGCCCGGCAGGAAAGCGCTGGAACCGGCAGGATAATAACTGCCGCCCACATGATTGTCGACGAACATGACCGCCGAGAGGACAGCCGGCGTCTCTTCAACCGTCGTGTAGCAATAGGTTGATGTGAGTTTGTCAAAAAATTTCAGTATTTCGGCACCATGAAAGTACCCTTTCAGAAGATTCTTCGTGCTTTTATTCAAATAGCTCAGAAATTTTGCATAGGAAAGCGGATGCTTAAGCAGCTGCTTAAGCGCCTTTTTGGGATCCGTCTGGTCCGGTGTGGAGAAAACCGGGTTCTCCACCATGATATGCTGATACAACTTGAGCATGTCCCTGTAAAACCGTATGATGTTGCTTTTTTCATCTGGAAATACTTTCGCAAGTTCCTCTGCAAACATATCGACATCCGACCAGAAAATGATTCTTTTCCCGTCA
>CAZFWQ010000242.1:0-3489 GCA_964522755.1 uncultured Oscillospiraceae bacterium
CTAGTTCTTCTCATCTGCGGATTTGGCATATTCATTGCGCACACGACCGGGGAACTATGGAAAAAAACCGAATTTGCCTTGCGGGAGAGCGAAGGGCAATACGGACTGCTGATTTCTCAAATGCAGCAGGGCCTTGCATTGCATGAAATCATACTGGACGAGGCGGGAAATCCGGCAGATTATCGCTTTCTGGATGTGAACAAGAGCTTTGAGCAGTTAACCGGGTTGAAACGCGAGGATATTATCGGCAAAACAGTTCTTGAAGTCTTGCCTGGGACTGAAAAATATTGGATCGAAATGTACGGGCATGTGGCAATGACCGGGGAACCGATTATTCAAGTGAATTATGCCAGGGAATTGAAAAAATATTATGAGATTTCCGCCTATTCCATTCGGTTGAAACAGTTTGCGGTGATAATGTCCGATATCACGGAACGCATCGTTTCCGCAAATGAGCTGAGGGAAACAAAGGAATACCTGGAAAAATTGATCGACAATGCAAGTGCGCCGATTGTCGTCTGGAGTGCCGGACAAGCAATCATGCGGATGAACAGGGCCTTTGAAAGATTAATCGGGAGAAGTGCGAACCAGCTTATCGGCGAGGAACTGCGCACGCTGTTCACTGATGACAAAACAAGAGATGCCCTGACGCATATCGGCAGTAAGGCGAAGGGAGAAACGGTCGATGCCATGGAACTGGATATCGGAGGAGCGGACGGCGATATGCGAACGGTTTTGTGGAACACGGCCGCCATCTACGACAATGACGGAACAAATGTCATATCGGTCATCGCCCAGGGCCAGGACATCACTGACAGGAAGAAGGCGGAAAATGATTTGGTTTTTCAGAACCGGCACGATTATCTTACCGGCATGTACAACCGTCAATTTTTCGAGGAAGAACTGGAGCGGCTGGACATCTCCGGCAGCCTTCCCCTGTCGGTCATCATATTCGATGTAAACGGGTTGAAACTAATCAATGATTCGTTTGGGCACAATGCCGGAGACGAGTATCTGAAGAAAACTGCGAACATCATCATGAAGAACTGCCTGGCCGATTGTATTGCGGCAAGGCTTGGAGGCGACGAATTCGCCATTATCCTGCCCGGGGCCGGTTCTGAAAAAGCGGCGGAGATTTCCAGCCAAATCAAGGAAAATGCAATGAAGGAAAGAATTGAACATATCGAGATGTCAATATCATACGGATATGATACCAAGTCATCCGTAGGGAAACAGATGAATGAACTGCTGGCAAACGCGGAAAACCACATGTACCGTCACAAGATATATGAGCGTTCAAGCTTGAGAAGCAAGACGATCGACGTCATCATGAGAACGCTGTTTGAGAAAAGCAACAGGGAGATGATGCACTCAAGGAGAGTCAGTGAAATCTGCAGGGATATTGCGGCACACATGGATTTTTCCGATGCCGATGTGAATCAGATCAAGACGGCGGGACTGATCCATGACATTGGCAAAATAGGCATAGACGAAAGAATTCTGAATAAGGACGATCGTCTCAACCCTGACGAATGGGAACAAATGAAAAGGCATCCGGAAGGAGGCTGGCGAATCGTAAGTTCGGTATCTGAATTCTCCGATTTGTCGCAGATCATCCTCTGCCATCATGAAAAATGGGACGGCAGCGGATACCCGAACGGGTTGAAACAGGAAGAAATCCCTCTTGAGTCACGGATTATCGCCATCGCGGATGCTTATGACGCGATGACCAATGAAAGAAGCTATCATAAGGCGCTGTCAAGAGAAAATGCAAGAATTGAGATTACAAGATGTTCAGGTACCCAATTTGACCCAAGGGTCGTTGATGTTTTCGTAAAGGAAGTCCTGCCTGGCATATTTGAACACAAAGCGAAAGTCAGCTGAGTGCCTTCAGGTATTCCGCCAGGCGGATCGCCTCTTCTTTCGATGCGGCAGAGGTTTCCAGCACAATATGCGTATCCGGATTCAGACCTTCAAGCATGTTCAAAGGAGGCGCTTCTCCCGTACAGGAGTGCCATTGGGCAACATATCCGTTGAAAAACGGGAAGGCGTCCGCCACCACATCCGGCGGCTGGACGATGTTGAGCAGGCGCAGATTGGGAATCCGCATGAAACCGGGCCACTGGTGGCGGGAGTTCGCGCAGCAGTGCATCCCGAGTCCCCCATACCGGTCCGACAGGCTGATCAGCTCCGGGAGGAAGAATTCTTCAAACATGCCCGTACTCACGGCGCCGACTTCGTCTTCCGAAAGCGTGAACCCGCCTTCCATGTAGTAGGTCGGATAATGCGCGATGAATCGTGTTCCGTAGCGATGGAACCATTCGTCGAAAAATGCCGTCAAAAGGCCCCTGACTTTGCCGGCCAATTCCTTGACGGTTTCCGGTTCTTCAACCATGGCCACATAGAAGTCCGATTTTTCCCAAATCAGCGCGGCGATGTCCATGGGGCTCTGCACGTCCGGCAATCGAAGCGGGATGTCTTTGCCCGTGCGTGATATTGCCTCGTCCGCCATATCGAAAAGATAGGCAAGCGTGGATGTCGACAGTTCGGGCGTTTTGAGTTTTGAAGCTTCCGCTGCATTGTTAACCTTTGGGAGTGCAAAGGGCATGTTGTTCGTCGGCCGGTGGATGGCGCACCCGAAAGCTTCGGCAAATATTTCCGTGCCCGTAGAAAAATCCAGATGCGGAATTTTGTCATCGTCCAGCCACAAAGCCTGCCTGGCCTGCCATTCGTAATGGCTGACCACCCACTCGGAGCGTTCCCGCCTGTTTTCCGGCCAAAGGAGAGGTCTTTCACGTGCTCCTTCATTGCAATTCACAATCCTGATGCGTTTTACCGTAGAATCCAGGGCCATGAATCTGTTCCAGCGCGCTTTTCGGGCTTCGATGGGGTTTGGTGCGGTTAAAGATGGCGTCATCCGTTCATCCTCCTAAGTCATTTCGTTCCGGGGTAGGCTTTCCCTGTCATTCCGCGAGAAGGAAGGTCCTCTTTGAATTGTTCTTCCGGGGTGCATTCGGGCTGTCATCATGATACCATAACATCATGTGGTTTTCTTTTGCATTTTTCTGACAGGTAATCATGGGTTCGTCAAGGGAAAGGAGTGGGGAAAATGAATTTTACGCGATTGGGACGTTCCGGCCTGAAGGTAAGCCGCTTGTGCCTGGGCACGATGAATTTCGGTGTTGACACCGACGAGGCTGAATCTTTTCGGATCATGGATGCGGCGCTGGATTCAGGGGTCAATTTCTTCGACACGGCGGATATCTACGGATGGGGGGAGAATGCGGGCGCTACCGAACGAATCATCGGCCGATGGTTCAAACTCGGCGGCGGCCGCAGGGAGCGGGTAGTGCTCGCGACGAAATTCCATCAGGACATCGGGGATCCCAATGATGGCCCGAATACGGATGCCGGATTGTCAGCCTACAAGCTCGGGCGGCATCTGGAAGGTTCACTTCGGCGCCTGCAGACAGATCATGTTGAGCTTTA
>CAZFWQ010000242.1:3499-5816 GCA_964522755.1 uncultured Oscillospiraceae bacterium
GATCGAAATGTGACATGGGATGAAATGTGGGATGCCTATCAGTTGGCCATCACTCAAGGCAAGGCCGTATATGCCGGGTCCAGCAACTTTGCAGGATGGGATCTGGCCGTGGCGCAGGCAGCGGCGAAAAGCCGGCACTTTCTGGGCATTGTTTCCGAGCAGCACAAATACAACCTGAACTGCCGGCTTCCCGAACTTGAGGTATTGCCGTCAGCTTTGGCGCACGGCATAGGAATTGTTCCCTGGAGCCCTTTGGGGGAAGGTGTCCTGGGCAGCAATGCACTCACGAACCAGGGAAAGCGCAGTTTGGGGATCATTTCAAAGAACCCCGGTTTGCGTGAAAAGGTGGAGCAGTTTCAATTGCTCTGTTCCGAAATCGGTGAACGGATGGACAATGTGGCACTGGCATGGCTCCTGGCCAATCCGGCTGTCACCGCGCCCATTATCGGGCCCCGTACGCTGGAACAGTTCACTCAAGCCCTTCGCTCCGTGGAAATCACGATGACAGCCGATGTGATGCTGCGGCTTGACGCCATATTCCCCGGACCGGGCGGAGAAGCGCCTGAAGCCTATGCCTGGTAAATGATCGCAGGTATCGAGGAGGGAGCAGCACATGAAAATCACTCGGCTTGAAAGCATCTTTGTCGCGCCGCGCTGGCATTTTCTGAAAATGCACACGGACGAGGGCCTTGTCGGCTACGGTGAACCCATTGTGGAAGGCCGGGCACGTACCGTGGCCATGGCCGTGAAGGAGATGGAAAAGTACCTGATTGGCCAGGATCCGCGCAAAATCGAACATCATTGGCAGGTGATGTACAGGGGAACATTTTACCGTGGCGGGGCGGTACTCACCAGCGCGTTGAGCGGGGTGGAGCAGGCCATGTGGGACATCACCGGGAAATGGCTTGGAGTGCCGGCATATCAGCTGCTGGGCGGCGCGGTGCGCGATCGAATCCGCGTGTATGGCCATGTTGGAGGAGAAACGGCGGCGGACTGCGCAGCCAATGCGAAAAAAATGGCCGATGCAGGGTACACGGCGCTGAAAACCGGTTTCGACGGCCCGGTCCGCCATATCGAAACCATGGCTTATGTGGAGTCCTGCGTGGAACGGATTGCGGCCATCCGGGGGGCGATTCCGAAAACCGTGGACATAGCCGTCGACATGCACGGCCGCTTCAGCCCGGCCATGTCCATCCGCATGGCGAAGGAGCTGGAACCTTACGGGCTGCTGTTCATGGAAGAACCGTGCCTGCCGGACAATGTGGATGCGCTGGCCACCATCGCGCGGTCCACCACCATTCCGATAGCAACCGGGGAACGCCTCTTCACGCGCTGGGGTTTCAGAGAAGTGCTGGAGAAGCAGGCTGCAGCAGTATTGCAGCCGGACATCTGCCACTGCGGCGGCATCATGGAGGCGAAGAAAATCGCCGCGATGGCGGAAGCCTACTACGTGGCCATTGCCCCGCATAATCCGCTGGGACCCATTTCATTGGCGGCCGGACTGCAGGTGGATGCCTGCACGCCAAATTTCCTCTGCCAGGAGCAGGTAAGCCTTGGGGAAGGATATCTGAAGGAACCATTCGTCATCAGGGACGGATACATCGATTTGCCCACGAAACCGGGCCTTGGCATCGAACTGGATGAAGAAGCGCTTCGGGACAAGATAAACGATGGAGACTGGGATACCCCTCGCTGGTTTCACAAGGATGACGGCTCGTTCGGCGAATGGTGACGCAGGGATGGGTGACGCGGGAAACGCGCCAGGTCATGCCAGGACAAGTGGGCATGGAGAATGCAGAATAAGTAATTCACACAAAATGGCAACGCACAAATGGCAACGCACAAATGGCAACGCACAAATGGCAACACAAAATGGCAACACAAAATGGCAACTCATAAAATGGCAATTCTAGTTGACATGCGGCAATCATAATGGTATAGTCATGACATCGTTTGCACAAATGATGTCATGATTTTTTTTGTTACTAGCCATATGAAATCATTTCTTCCTCATTCTTTTTCTGGTAGTATTGTACATGGAAAATCAAATGCTTGTCGTACCAGGAGGTCGGTTTCTGCAAGTCCAACAACACAGGGAACAGGGTATGGGCATTATTCGACATGCGATGCGCGATGCAAGACGGTTTTCCTTTCCTGAACAGCCGATACGAAGGGTAACGAAACCGGTGAACTACAAGTTACTGTTCACACGGTGTAAGAACATCTCAACCAAATTAAAAGCCGACACATGAGACTCTCACATGTCGGCTTTTTATGATTGTCTAGCAAAATCAACCGAAAATGTCGGAGACACTCT
>CAZFWQ010000243.1:0-5816 GCA_964522755.1 uncultured Oscillospiraceae bacterium
AATCGTTATGCCGCCATGGTCCTGAAATCGACATCCTGAATTGATGAAGACATTCTTGCCTATGGAGATATTTTTGCCAAAGTCAGCAGTAAACGGCGGAAACAAAACAAATGATTCATCCAGCGGTTTCCCGATTAGTTCAGAAAAAAGAAGGCGAATTTCCTCGGGTTCATGGTAAGCCGTGTTCATTTTTGAAGTAATTCGCATCGAATCCTGACTGAGAGCGTACATGAATTTGTGTGCGTCAGATCCGCCTACAACCGTGTTCCCTTCCTTCATGTGCTCTAAAAATTCTTCAAGTTTCATTGTTTCGACTCCTTTTCGCCATATGTCGATCTTGACATATTCATCATGTTAAGTGCATAGGTCTGCATAAAATACATTGTGTGAAATATGGTTTAAATTGTCAGCACGGACAACGGAACTACGTTCACACCATCCCGTCGGCGGTGAGCAAATCCATTCCCCGTAATCACTGTTAATGTCGCTGGCGACTTTGTTTTTTTTGTGTCGATTTTGTCCGAGAATTTCAAGAGGTTGGCTGCAGCGGTATCAGCTGCACCGATGCCAAGTTTTACTTCAAATGCCCCCCAGGTTCCGTCTGAGTATTCCACAACAGCATCTATCTCCAGCCCCCTTGAATCACGATAATGGTACACTTTGCCACCATTTGCTTCCGCGTAGATTTTCAGATCCCGGATAACAAGAGATTCGAACAACAGGCAAAAATAATTCAGGTCAACTGTCAGCTTGTCAATCGACAAACCCAACGCACCAACTGCCAGAGAAGGGTCAACAAAGTGACGTTTCGGCGATTTGCGAAGCATATCCGCGCTGCGAATATGTTTGCAATAAACACATCCGCTATATTATAACTTTTATATCCGCTAATAAGTAACACATGCTGGATTTTCATCCTTGTATCTGCCCCCGGATTCGAGAAAATTGAAGAACTCTCCAAGCGCCATTCCGAATGAAAGGCTGACATGCGTTCATGAAAACAATCGTATGTTGGGCATAAACTAAGCCTTATGGACTGTAACCCTTACCATTGTCCGAAAGCCTTATGGACTGTAACCCTTACCATTGTCCGAAAGCCTTATGGACTGTAACCCTTACCATTGTCCGAAAGCCTTGCAAGACCCGCATACCGGGGCAACAGCCTCGCCACAGTCGTTTTACTCGTGGGCGCTGCTGGTTCTGTTTGGATGATTATCTCATCCCTTCACACTCCAGCGGCTTAACCTAATTAAGTGACCACCAGGCATTAGTTCCGTTTCAGCGCTCCATGAAGTACCGGGTGGAACAGCAAGGGGGAGTGTTTATTTCGGGAATGAACGCAGTTGTACTGATACGCCATCTGGATCGTATACATAAAAATAGCGGGTCAAGTCGCCAGGTTCTTGAATGGGCGATGGATTGAGCCCTTGGGTTTGTGCCAGCTGGTGCTTTTGATCCAATCGATCCGTTTCAAAACAAATGAACATCCCCTTGCCTTCATAGGTTTGGCCCTGTGGAATCTGAAGAAGCTCTATCTCTGTTTCACCGTTTCCATTCGTCATGAACGCAAGTTCTGCCGGTGCTGCTTTAAAACGCCGGGATACCGCCAATTCCGTCATCGTTTCGTAGAACTGAATGGATTGTTCCAGGTTCCTGACTTTTATTGTCACGTGTTTGATATGCATAGTTTTCACCATCCTCAGTTTTTGATTTTACAAAAACAACAATCGTCACGATCGGTATGTTCGCATTTGTTGGACCGACAAACCATACGAAAGCCATCCCATGCTGCATAAAACCTTAGACCATGCTGTTTTTCAACACCTCGATGATTTCATCATATGTCAAGACCTTGTATCCGCCTCCCAGGATGAAAGAACCTTTCGCAATGCCTTCAAGCATATCCTCGGTGACGCCCAAATCCTTGATGCTCATCACAAGGCCAATCTCTTTCATATAAGCCTCCATTTGGTGGAGACCCTCTTGTGCAGTTTGTTCGTCTGTTTTCCCCTCAGGGGTTATATTCCAGACATTGACCGCATAGCGTTTGAATTTTTGAAGTCCGAAAGGCATGATCAACTGGTAATACGGCAAAGAAATGGCTGAAAGCGTCATGCCATGAGCAGCATTGGTATGAGCCCCTATGGACTGCCCGATCATGTGCACCATCCAGTCTGTCGATTTCCCTTTAGAAACAAGGGTATTCAATGCCCAGGTTGCCGTCCACATGATGTTGCTTCTTGCTTCATAGTCTGAAGGATTTTGAATGGCGATTCTGGAGCTGTGGATCAGGGACTTGAGCAATCCTTCCATGATATAGTCAGAGGTGCTGTCGTCTTCACCCGAGAAATATTGCTCCAGTATATGTGACATGATATCAAAGAATCCGGCCGCCATCTGATATATCGGCAAAGTGCAAGTAAACAGAGGGTTCAAGATGGCGAATTTGGGATAAACATTTTCCCCGAACACACGGCCGATTTTCATCTTCGTTGCATGATTGGTTATCACTGAGCCCCCGTTCATTTCAGAGCCAGTGCCGGCCATTGTCAGAACGCAGCCTACGGGGATGATTCTGTTATCAACATCAGCCATTCTGAGATAGTATTTATCCCACGGATCTTTTTCACAATAGGCCGAGACGGAAACGGCTTTCGCATAATCGATTACAGAACCGCCGCCCACAGCCAGAATCAAATCGACATCATTGTTTTTTGCTCTCGCACAGCCTTCATGGAGCTTTTCGACAGTAGGATTGGGCATGACCCCTGCATCTTCAAAAACATCTTTCCCGTTGCATGCAAGCATCTTGATGACCTCTTCATAGAGTCCCGTTCTCTTGATGGAACCGCCCCCATAAACAAGCAGAACCTTTTTCCCGTACTTGGGCAGCTCCTCATGCAGGAACTTTAATGATTCCTCTCCAAAATACAATTTCGTAGGGTTTGAATAACTGAAATTCCCTAACATAATTTATCCTCCCTTGAACACTCCGGTTCTTCGTGTTAAACTCTTTTCATGGTGTTAAATTTGATTCTACAACTTAAAGTCAACTTTAAGTCAATAGGTATTTGACTAATCGATAAAAGTTAGGAGAAACAAGATGATATATACAGTCGGCGAGATGGCAAAGAAGCTGAATGTGGCAGCTTCAACATTAAGATATTACGATAAGGAAGGCTTGCTTCCTTTTTTGGAACGTTCCAGTGGCGGGATGCGCATGTTCAAGGATGAAGACATGCCCGGATTGAAGACGATTGAATGCCTGAAAAAAACAGGCATGCCAATCAAGGATATCAAACATTTCATGGATTGCTGCATCGAAGGGGATTCAGCGATTGATGAGCGTCTTGCCATCATTCAGGCACAGCGGGATTCGGTCATCGAAAAGATGAAGGAAATGCAGGATATGCTTGCCATGCTCAATTACAAGTGTTGGTATTATGAAACAGCAAAGGAAGCGGGGACATGCGAAGTCCATCATGGTATTGACAAAAAAGTGGTTCCAGAGGAATACCATAAGTACTTGTAGCCTCGAGCAGACCACCAACTCATAGGGAACTTCCTTGAATGCTTCGCTGTGACACCGGGATCCGCTTGTTCCGGATTCCATTATTCCTGACGCTTCTTTTTTATTCCCTCATACTTTATTCTGCGCGTGAAGTTGATGAGTGCTGACCCATAATAGGTCAGGAATTCCATCCATTTACTCCATTCATGTACTTCACCCATCGGCTTGAAATCAACGGCGCCCGGTTTATTGTTCGCGTTGCCCGTACATACATCCATTTCAACACCGTCTATTCTAACCCGGCACCACACATGGCCGGAAACGAAGTCCTTGACGATGACACCCGCCAACGCAGCCTCCGGGAAGAGATTCCTGAATGCATGGACAAGGCGGCTGTCAAATCCCAATTTCAGGAGAATCATATTCAGCACGCTTGCCTGATGCCAGCAGTAGCCTCGCCCCTTTTTGAAAGCCTCCTGCGGGGAGTCAAGTGAATTGTCAACTGAATATTTCATGTTCTGATTGACAATTCGCTGCGCAAATCCCACAAGCTCCCATCCGGTCAATCCCGCACCCAGGCAGATATTCACCGCATTTTCAAGTGTCATGCAATCCTCCCTGTTAGCTTTTGTTACTTCAGGGTGATGATACTTCACCCCATGTGATCTGCTCCAATGACGAATCGCGTTGCAATGTGCACCATCTGAAGTCAGTCATTTTGAAGCGCATTTTCAACGGCTTTCAAAAACGCTTTGCTGTCAGCCGTGGCACCTGAAACCGCATCGACAGCCGGACTTTGTGCGATCATGATGCGTGCTGTCAAGTCCTGTCTGATGCGCTCCCGCCCATCAGGTCCTTTCACGGTTTCGATACCCGTTATGACATGGTTTTCAACACTGACCATGACATCGTTGCTCCAGCGGTAACAACTATATTCACCGGGATAATCACCATCGGGGATGTCGGCGAGATCTACCGGATGGATCCGCAACTCCAGTGTCTGTTCCTTGCCAAGAAAAGCACTTATGGAAATGATGACGACAAGAAGAGAAAACACGATTCCAACCCATTTCAGAACTTTTTTCATTCCACTTTTCTCCTCTTTAAGTTATATCTGGCTCAGGTTGGATATCAAGTCAATTATTTGTTTGTCTCGTAATTTGGAAGTCCAGTTTATGACGCCTGTTTTCATGACAACAGCGCCCTTTAGGCAGCATAGCCTGTTCATTTGCACGATGGCATGATTCCCTCCCTCGGTACGCCGCATCGGTTGGAAAGAAAACAGATCAGATTCCCTTCTGCTTGTTTTCTACGCGCAATGCGTCATACACCCTCTACAGCTCCGCACTAAACATATAAGCGGTGCTGTATTTGTCGCATCCATCAAGAAAAACTTCCGCAGTCCAATATTTATCCGGGTACGGAATTGGTACGCCTTGTCCAAGCATAATGTTTCTGGTGACATCGTACATGGCATCGCTGTCATATCCCTCGCGTTTGTGCATGGCATCCATATCGCCGGAGAAGGTGGCATAAGCATACTGGGAAAAGAATGGCGGACCCACCTTGCCATCGTTATGCGGCACGAAGTCGAAATAGAGAAATCCCTCCGGCACAGGGGTATCTGCCTTCATAAACCGCCCCCAAAAGCCATGCCACGGACCAACATCCACGCATAGCCCGTAATGGTGCATAAACAAAACATCATAATCAAGGTCCGATTTATACTCATTCATGGCGTCCAGAGTGCGGAAAAGTTTCTTGCGAACCTCCATATTGTCTATCTCAGCATCTTCCTGCCCGATAAAGCGCATGAAGGACATTTTTTTGTATTCAAAACTATCCACCTTGAAGCCCTTTTGCTGCCTCTCAACCACATCAGGCATAAACAGCGCCCACTGTACCCCTGCATCGCAATCCTTCAAGCAATTGATATATCCAAATAAAACTACACTATCAGTACCTGTAGGACCTGTTTTATTTCCTGCAATTAGCTCCCGTATACCACGTTCTCGCATAGCAGAAAAGTCAGAAAATACCTGAGCTACCACTTCTTGTAGCTGCTTGTTCTGAGACAACCCCGACAACTCATCATCAAATCTATCCAATGCCTTGAACACCACTTCATTAACCACACCAGAAGACTCTAATTCTGACAAATATGTACGAAGCTGTGCGTTCTGTTCTTTGAAGCGCGCAATTACGCCCTGCATCAAAATCCACTTGTTTTCGTCGAGTTTATCGTCCGTCCATTGAGAATCGTCCAGCACCCATTCGGTCAACGCATCAAAAACGAGCGGATTTT
>CAZFWQ010000244.1:0-5787 GCA_964522755.1 uncultured Oscillospiraceae bacterium
TGCGTATTGTCATGCGATTTCCATCGTAAAGTACCTAACATTGAATCTCCTCCGTAATCAAAATTGGAAGATCAGCTAATCCAAGTGCTGATTGATGGACAATGTTCGTAATATCTATGAATGGTCATTGCATTTCTGCCAGAAACATATCCTCAGGTTCACGTCTGAAGGAAGTATATCATCGAAACTATTTCTTTGCAACATTTCTGAAAACAATATTTTTGCATAAAAAAGCAAGATTTTATAAAGATATCTCATGATATGAAGGACGCAATATGAGATATCTACACTCTATCCATTTTTTCCATACATGGGTTGCGCAAACTTTCGAAACAGATTCCCACCTCGTGCACCAACGCGGAATTTCCTCGATGCTTCTTCCGCAGACCCGTCAGCCTTTCTCCCACACGGGAGGACGCACAGCCCAATCCGCATTGGAAGCGCTGTAAATATCGATCAATTCCCTGTAGGAATCCATGCATCTCTTGCTTGGAAGGAAGCCGTTGTGAAAGAGCTCATAATCGATCACGGCTCTGAGGAATATGATCCTCCAGCGCCACGTGCCCTTTGCGCGCGCGCTTATTTCAGCATCGCAGTTTGTTATCACGTCATAGGCCAAATCAATTCCGGATGTATCCGCAATCACGTACCTGACACCTTCGCCGTCATATTCGGAGGGGTCCGGATAGCTTCGCGGTGTTCCGTCTGCCTCCACCCTGGTCCTTGAGATGGCCTTTTCAAGAAGCAGCATGGCCTTATAAAGCGCATCGGCCATGTCGCGGGAAATGTATGCGGACAGGTATTCCTTCAGGGCGGTGCCTGTATCACTGCCGCCAGTCCAGTACATCCTGCTCACCATGTATTTGTTCATATCCTCGAAAATGCCTTCCGAATAAGGGAATCCACCTTCAAGTTCATTTCCGCACACGCTCCAGATGTCTTTCAGAAAGGTCGGAAGGGGATTCGCTCCAAACCCTCCCCATGGTGTAGCGAACATCATGCTGATTTCAGGAAAACCGACAAGGTTCAAGCCGTGCAGTTCGCCTTTCCGGACCAGAAAGCTGGAATATTTGCTGCGAGGTTCCACCAGAAGGTATCAATCCATTTTGGTTCGTTGGAAAACGCTTTTCTAAACGCGTCCCACTCGCCATGGATGAATTCATCAAAATCCCAGCAGGATAGGATAAGCTTGCTTTTTGGGAAATATCTCCTTGTGAGTTTTGCCAGTTCAACCGACGTTTTCAGGAATCCGTTGGCCCCCCACGGCGTGCACTCGCTGCAGGTGCAGCCGCCCTGGTCGTATGGCCACAGCCATATGTACTCGAAATCCATGTCTGCCAATTGCCTGAGCATATCCTCCCGGTACTTCAGGATCAATGCAAGGCCTTCCGGTTTGCCGGGGCACAGTTCCACGTGATAGTGGCCGACCGGTTCGGCGAAATAGCCATCGTGCCCGCTTGTCCAGTCCGCCCTGAGTTCCGGAGGGCTTCCGCCGAAGCCTTCATTCGAGAGGATGCCCAGGCAGGCGCCCATCCCGACTTTTTTCACCGCAGTCAGAATCATTCTTAATCTGGAAATCATTTCCTGCGCCATGGGATCTTCAATGGATTTGAAATGATGCATGTCGAACCAGACGACAATCGAGTTCAGACCCCAAAGCGCGATATCTTCAACGTATCTTTCAACTTCCCCAATCCCGGCTGCGTGATAGAAGTTATAGAAATGCGTGGCAAAGTACATGCCGCGGATTTCCTTTTGAGGCACCGAAAGCCCTTCCGTGCAGCATGGGTCGAATCCATCCTCCTCAATGCGGCAATCCCGCAGAAACCGGCCGGTTCCCGCATAGATTCCCCTGATGCAGCACGCTTCGATGACAACGTGTTTTTCACTTTCCCTTACAGTGTTGAACCCTTCGCCTGGAATGGCGTCATTCATGCGGAGTGTCAGCACGAAGTCGCCGGACATTCCTTCAACAGCTTCAACCGACGATCGGTCGGAAAACCAGCGGCGGATGATGTTCATGAGCACATCTGCTTCCTTGCCCGGAAATTCCCGCCTGTCCACCGTAATGGATTTCTGCATCGTTTTTTCCTCCTGTCCTTCATTCCCTGGTCCATTTATGCATGTTCCCCAGAATGTATCTGGCCTCTTCTTCGGTGCTGCAGCTTGTCTGTATGAACAGGCCCTTGGATGAAAGCATCTGCAGGGCTGTCTCGACTTCATCCGGATTCAGGTTCAGAACAAGGTTCTTGCCCTTCTCCTGCACCTTTTTCAACGAATCCATATAGTATAAGGGGGATGGCTTCCCTGAACCGGGGAGCACCTGTATCGACGTCAGTCTCGGGAGGGAACAAAGCGCATCGAGATGATTGAAGTTGCCCACGCCATCGCAGTGATAGTTTGTATAGTCGAAATAATTGGTTTGCATTTCTATGCCTGGAAGGAATACGTCAATGAAAGACTTGGGTGAGATCATGTAGGCAAAATCGTTCTGCAGGGTGTAATACCGTGATTCAGCCCATATCGAGAACCAGTCCGATATGCCGTCGTCCCTGCCGCGATAGGCAATCTTGTAGTACTTGTCATATAAATCGATGGCCTGTCTCACAATGTGCTGATCCGCTTCTCTTACATAGTCCGGACAATCACTCAGGTCCATCAGCAGTTTTTCCGTGCCGCGCAATGCGGCAAGCGTATCACCGCTCGAGGCATAAACCCAGACACGCGGTATGAAATCGTCTGCAGAATCCTCGGCGGAAAAAGAATGCATCTTCTCATCGAATTTCGTCCACTGATTCCCGGGATCGATATTCAAATTGCGATAATCGTGCTCCGTGAGCTCGCCTTCTTCAATGGTCGGATAGACCCATCCGGTGTTCCCCCGCAGCTTGACAGGACACCCCATGAAGGCCGCCATGCCCTGAACCTGTTTTTCGCCTCTTCCCAGTCGGGCTTTACGAATGAATCCATACTGATCCCCCTCGCCTGTTCACGAGTTCAACATGCCTCGGCATATAGCGTTGATGATGATATCCGGATTCATTTTGCCCCAGATTCATTTTGCCCCAGATTCATTTTGCCCCATATTCATCAATCGCGTCGCGTACCGCCTGAAGGCGCCATAAATCCGTCCGAAGCCCGTCTGTGGCCGGCCACAGGATGAAATTGGAAGCCTTGATGCGCGGAGTCAGGATCCTTTTCACACACGCCCGAATTTCCCCGGCCGTTGCATATGGATTCTGGAAAACAGTGGGATCCAGCACGCCTATGATAATCAGTTCGTCTCCCAGTACATCAAGTGCCGCTTCATACGTGCAGTCTCCGATGGTGGGCGTCGTCAGGGCATGAATTCCGTCTATGTCCGCATCCTTGAATTCATTCAACAGGTTTTTCAGATGCCCGCACATATGGATGACTGCCTTCTTGCCGCTCCGGTGCATGATGTCCGCATACTCCCGCATATGGGGCAGCGTGTATTCCCTGTAGATGGCAGGGCTGATCAAGCTCGTGCTTGTGTTTTCCACAGGGATGATCAGTTCAAAGGGCGTTTTTTCCGCCATGAATTGGTACTCGATTCTCCGAATCCCATACATGACGCCAATTGTCTGCTCCATCAGTGCCGGATAATCATTCAACAGGTAATAGAAGTTTTCCGGCCCGCATTCGTTTTCGATCAGCTGCTGTACCGGGGACGGAAGCAAGGTGGGCGCAAACAATCCGTCTTCACCCACTTCTTTGTCCGTCAGGTCGAAACTTTCCCCGCAGCCGTCCGTTACAGGATTGATTTGGCAAGCCTCCCACATTTCCAGCAGGACAGACAAATCAGTTTTCGTTTCCACAGGGTATTTGATCGGATGACCGTTTTTCACAACCTGGGTAAGCCGATGGCCCCGGAGTTCCCTTTGATGAGCATATGACCCATCTTGACGAGTCTCTGTCGTTTCCAGCAGATTAGAAATGATTTCAAACGGGTATTTGGGTTTTGAATGTTCAGGCATGCCGTAAGGACCAAACTGAATGATGTCACAGCCAATTTTCCTGTAAAAATCCAGGATGGGGACATCCTTGTATTCTGCCGGCATGCCGTTGCGCGTCATGTCGTCGGAAATGGTTGTCCATGCAACCCTGTCTGTTTCCTTGCCATGCAGGATGTTTGTGATGCGCTCCCGTCCGTTCATATGTTTTCTCCACATCAAAACGATTCCGGCAACTGTCCGGGGTCGCAGGACAGTTGCCGGAACGACGACTCCAACCTATTGCAGCAAGTATGACTGGCTGCAGCAGAAACAACCCCTTAAGTCATTGTTGGTTCAAACATCACTCAGCTGTAAAGGTTCAATTTACGCAACAGATCATTGAGATATTTTCTGCCAAATTGAAGACGTTCTTCCATTTCATCAAGATAAGGAGCGACCTCATAGTCATCAACCGATGGAATTTCACCTTTGAAAAGTTTCTGCTGCGTTTCCCATGCAAGCTTGACAAACTGCCCCAGTTCAAAGGGCGTCAGCTCAGGATTCTTAGCAATCCAGTCCGCATCAAAGATTTTCGCAGTGAACAGCCACTTGTGATCCTCAATCGAAAGAGGCAATTCCGGACAATACTCACCCAGGATGGGAAGAACTTTTTCAAAATCCACGTTGCCCATGCCCGGGGGCTTGCCCTGCCTGAGAATCCCATCATGACTGAAGCATACGATGCCATCCTTCGTATGCGTCAGATGGGTGTACGGGGCCACCCTTTTTGCCGCCAGCACGGGGTCTTCGGCATTTACCAGCGTATTGGCCGTATCGAGGCACACGCCCGTCAGATGAGCTCCTGTCGCTTCAATTACTTTGAGAATGTCAAAAGTGGCTTCCCCATGCGTTTCAATGTTGATGCGGGACCCGTATTTCTCAAGCGTGGGACGCAGTCCGTTGATCAGCTTGATGCACTGGCCCACGTGGACCGGCCACGGGACAGGATGCTCGTAACGCTCCATTCCCGCGTTGATGCAGCTGTGAAGCTCGTGCCAGTTTCCGGCGGCAGCTGCGGCTATTTCCTCTTCCAGCCGTTTCTTCAATTCGTCAAAACTCCCTTTGAAAATGACCGGATTGACCGCCGCGACTGAAACATGGCTGTACATTTTTTTCGTGTCCGCGTAAGCCCTTATGTCCTCCAGTTCGCCTTTGTCCAGCTTTTCGCTCAGCGACCGAATCCCCCCGTATTGCGCTCCTTCAAAGCCTTGCGCGGAAAGATAGTCTATTGTCTGGTATGGATCAAGATTCAGTTCGCGTATCGTGAATACGTCGACTCCAACTCTCATCCCGATAACCCCCCCTTCATGAATATGACTTCATTTGAATAACAAGGCCTTCATTGATTCATAAGACCTCTATTTATTAGTAAGGTCTTTGGTTCCACGGTGTCGGCACAATCGGCAGAACGACCGTCTGACCGGATTTTTCAGATATGTACGCAGCCTCTGCGACCCCGACTGTTTTAATCGTATCAGAGCCCGGGGTCAGGATGACCGCTTCTTCACCCCTTGACTTCTTCACAAATTCTTCGATGCACTTCTGATGTCCGCTGATTGTGTACTCAGCGTCTATCTTGACGAATTCACCGGCCCCCTTCATGTCATACTCGAACACTTTGTTCTTGTCCTCGTATAACTTGACGAAAGTCCCTTTGCCATGCATGAAATATGCCTCGCCCTTTGTTCCCGTCACATGGTTGAATTCATACCAGAGCCCGTTTTTCACCTCGCCGCCCCAGCTATAGGACTGCGTATGCCAGTTGATTGAC
>CAZFWQ010000245.1:0-2872 GCA_964522755.1 uncultured Oscillospiraceae bacterium
GATCCGCTGCTCCGCGTCGCGCCGGGAATCGGAACATTCAGCCAAATCGGCAATTGCGTGGAATTGTATGACAATCCGAAGATGGTGAAACTCATCGCCGCGTTGTACCGGAACACGGCGACCGCTATCTCCGCCCCCGAATGATGTTGAACAGCCACAACAGCACGGTGGCGTCAAGGGATAATCCATGCCAGCCAGTTCATACTTGAAAGATCCATGATATTTCCCCCTTGCCTTGATGCAGCTGCATCATTTTCCCAACATGTCCGTCATTCTTTCCAGCGGCTTGTCCAGAAGGATGTTTCCCAATGTTTCTCCAGCTCTTCCCTCAACCAGGATCATGACGCGTTTGATGGAAGGGAATTCGGTCAATGTATTGACGATGGAGGCAAGCGTCATCAACTCGCCGGCACTTCCACCGCCATGGTTGTCAATGAACTCCCTTGAGAAATTGATTGTACAGGTGCCGTTTGAAATGGAGAGGTCCAAAACAGTCGTCCCCACGGGCATCGAGGGATAAAGTCCGGCTTTCGTGGGGCCTGACACCAGTTCCCTGAGCGCCGCGTATGCCGTACGGGCATTATCCACCGGGACATTCCTGATTTCCGGCCGCACCTTTTCAGCGGTGCTGTCCGGGAAGTAAAGGGTAATGTTCACATTGACGGTTTTATCCGGCTCATACAGGAAGTATCCGCTTGAAAAGCTGTCAACGCCTAGTTCGAACAGTTTCTCGAATGAAACGACGCCGGTGCCTTCCCTTATCACCCGCTGTTCATAATAAGCGCTGCCGCGGTCCTTGTACCTGACCGTATACTGGTTGAACCCATCCGATGTTTTGGCCACTTTTGTGATCTGGGAATGGATGTCCCGGCTGGCGCCGGTTTTGTCGATGACCTTTTCAGTCCAGTAAGTTCCCTCCACCAAAGGCGTTTCAATCAATGTCAGTCGGTTGTATTTCGAATCCATCATGGTTTGTTCCGTCTTCTGCTGTATCAGGCGATTTTGCTCTATGACGTACTGCATCCTGATCGTGTAGTCGGCGGTTCGCACGCCGCCGGAGGGATCACCCACGGTTCCGCTGATCTGGTAGATCCGCCTTGCCGCTTCATCCGTTATCGTACCAAGCGTCATTTCATGACTGTATTCAGCGAATCCGCTGTATGCCCATTTGAATCCGGCAGCTGCCGGCAAAAGCCTGGACAATTCCTCTTTTCGATAGACCGCGTCATTGATGCTGGCCACATTCGTGATGGCATTCCAGCCGACTTCCTTGTCAAGAAGTTCGGAAACAATCCTCAGCGGCACATAAGTCGTGCCATTGTAGACAAACCGATCGGCGTTGACTTTTGTGTGGTTGACCTCCAGTGTCATCCTGTTCCGTGTAACCCGGATGAGTTCGCTCAGATCCGCTCCAAAGGCCATCCCGGCAGAAAAAGAGATGATTGTCAGCGTGACAGCCATCAGGGAAAGAATCCTCTTCATTCCGAATTTTTTTAGTCCTTCCATTTTTTTACCCCGCTTTCTTTCTCTCATGTGATGTAGTGCATGCAAACCAAGTGTTTGAAAGATAACCTTCAAGGACAAAACAACCTGCATGTAAAGCATACTCTTCATGAAAAGCATATCCAATTCCATTTTCGGTTTCTTCAACAGATATTCGGAGAATAAAAAAACCGACCTGAACAGGTCGGTTACGCTACTAGCTCACACAGGGGAAAGCTTCCAAATAACCCCTTGTGTTCATCGCTCCCTTTGAATAACTGCTTCTCTTAAAGACTACCCATTACAGGCAGTCCAAACCGCTTTTTGGCTCTGAAACAAATATGTAGCATTTGCAGGCATGGATTGCGATACGGACGCGAACGCCCGCACGCACTGCCTGAGCGGAATGGAAGCCGGCATGTCAGTCATCGCTCGTAATAGGTGTACCCTCTCAATCCGTTGTCGTAGGCCGCCATGATCTCACGGCGATCGCCCACTGTGATGCGTCCTTCGCGGATGGCCTCCTCGGCTGTTTCGCGAAAGTTGTTCTGCATCACTTTCGGATCGTATTCGACGTAAGTGAGGACGTCCGCCACGCTGTCGCCCTGGATTTCACGCACCAGATCGTAATGCCCGTCATCGCTTATGCGCACGCTTACCACATTCGTATCCCCGAACAGGTTGTGAAGGTCTCCCAGCGTTTCCTGATAGGCCCCGACCAGGAAAATGCCAAGATAGTAATCGTCTCCGTTACGCATTTCATGAAGGGGCAACGTATTCCGGACATCGTGAAGGTCGATGAACTTATCGATCTTGCCGTCGCAATCGCAGGTGATGTCGGCAATGACCGCATTGCGCTTGGGCAGTTCCAAAAGCCTGTGCAGCGGCATGATCGGGAACAGCTGGTCTATCGCCCAACTGTCGGGAATAGACTGGAATACAGAAAAATTGCAATAGTATATGTCCGCGATGGCACTTTCGATATCCTCCAGATCCGGTGGAAAATGTTTCAGCTTCTTCTTTTCCCTTGCTATCTGGTGGATGGTGTTCCAGAATATTTTCTCTGCGAATGCACGTTCCCGCAAAGTGATCCGGCCATGTTTGAACATGTCGCGGACCTCGTCACGGTAATAGAGGGCGTCATTGTAGCACTCCTGAAGGTTTTTGTGGCTGAGGTTCTTCAGTACGTCCTGCAGGTTTTGGATTTGCTCCGGCGTATTTGGCGGCAATATGTCCGGAATGTCATACAGTTCGAACTTTTCCACATCCAGCACGTTGAACAGCAGCACGGAATAATAGGCAACGACCGCACGGCCGGATTCCGTTATCAGGATGGGGTGGGTGGTGCCGCTGGCATCCAGGGTGGTCATGACTGCCTCTACGATGTCGG
>CAZFWQ010000245.1:2882-5751 GCA_964522755.1 uncultured Oscillospiraceae bacterium
TATTCCTCCACCGAATAATTTCGACTGTTCGTGTAGTTGGTGTTCGATCCGTCGTAGTCCACGGCCAGCCCGCCGCCCAGATCGAGATAGCCCATCGGGGCTCCCTCTGAAACAAGTTCCGCGTATACACGTGTGGCTTCAAGCACGGCGGAGCGGATATCCCGGATGTTCGGAATCTGCGAGCCGAGATGGTAGTGAAGCAGCTTGAGGCAGTCAAGCATGCCCCGTTCCCGCAAAGTATCCACCATTTCAATCAGCTGGGAGACGCGAAGTCCGAAAATGCTGCGGTCCCCTCCGGATTCAGTCCAATGACCCCCGGCTTTCGCGGAGAGTTTGATGCGGATACCGATATTTGGCTTGACGCCCAGGGCTCTGGAACGCTCGATGACCAAATCCAGTTCTCCAGGCATTTCGATGACAAAAAAACACTTGAAACCCATCTTCACGGCGTAGAGCCCGAGGTCGATGAACTCTTCGTCCTTGTACCCGTTGCATATCAGGCATGCTTCCTTGTCCTGCATCTGGGAAAGAGCGGCCACAAGTTCCGGCTTGCTGCCCACTTCAAGACCATGGTGATAGCGTTGGCCGAATTTCGTGACTTCCTCCACTACCTGCTGCTGCTGATTGACCTTGATCGGGTAGACGCCCCGGTATTCGCCCCGGTAGCCAAGTTTCTTCATCGCCTTGCGGAATGAATTGTTAAGAAAGGAAATCTGGGAATCGAGCAGGTTCTCGAACCTCAGCAATACGGGCATGTCAAGACCGCGTTCCTTTACTCCCGAGATGATGTCCATGAGGCTGACGGCCGCCTGGCTGCTGTCTTTCTGCGGGTTCACAAGCACTTCCCCGCTGTCTGAGATGGAAAAGTACCCCGCTCCCCAGTTCTTGATGCCGTACAATTCCTCCGATTTTTCTTTCGTCCATCGTCCGAGAGGTTCTGATTTGTTCATTCCGCTATTCCTTTCCTGCCATATGTGGCGGGAATCCGCAAACGTATCCGACAGGTGAAACCCTGCAATCTACATAGTAGCACAGAACCGATAAAAGCACAGCGTTTCCCGGGCGGGGCATGCATTGGTGCGAGCCACGCGGAGGAGACGAATCGGAAGGCCGTGAACCGCGCCTTTGGTTGCGCAGTCCACGGCCTTGCACGACGTTCCGTGCCGGATGGAACCATTATTTCAAGTTCAAACATGAAATCCGGTACCTGGCATGAAATCCCAGTCAATCATCAACATGAAACCCCGGTTTTCAGTATGCAATCTCAACCATCTGATGGCAAAGCAATTCCGGCACCGTGTAGAAAATCTTTCCATTACGCTGGTCAAAAGCAATCGATTCCCCTTGAGGAACTAGTCGGACAGATTTCACGCTTTCCCCGTGAGGAAGCCGCAAACCTATGTCGACACCGCGGACCGGGAGGATGTCTTCGATGACTTCAATGCCCTCCCCGCGTTTCACAGGGCTGACATAGAGCATGTGATTCACATAGCGGTTATCAGCCTTCTGATGCATCAGGGTGACGATGCCCTGGGCCGGCAGGTTTGTTTCCAGTGTCTTCACCGGCAGCAGCCGGTTCAAGGCATACAGGACGGTTTCGCGAAGAATCAGGCTGCCTTTTGTTGCATAGTCTTCAAATACATTCCAAGCGAAATAGATTCCGTCCGGTCCCTCGACCATGCCGGGACCACCGGACTTCCCGCTGCCGGGCGTATGCTGGTGCGAACAGAAAGTGAAGGTTTCACGGTTGAAATAGGGATCCTGGCGCTCCCCCAGCATCAGGCCGCCTGTCAATTCCACGCGCTGGCCCTGTCCGTAAAAAATGTATGCGGCGGCGAACAGGTTTTTCATTGGGAACGAGGGAATGAAATAGTCGGGATTGAAAGGATTGGCCTCCAGCCATTTCACGCCGAAATCAAGCGCGAATTCTGTTTTCACATCGGTTCCCGCCGCTGTCAGACCCGATTCTCCTGTTGCGAGAACCTTGCCCCCCGTTTTCAGAAATGCATCAAGTTTTGACTTCAATGCGCCATCCAGGCGGATGCGATCGGGAAGGACAATGACCTTGTAGGGTGTGAAATCAGAATCCAGATCCAGGACGTCGAACAGGATTTTCCCTTCCAGCAGCATGCGGACCGCGCCGGATTCAATACGGCCCGAGTGTCCGTGCCCTCCTGTATCCGCATCAGACAGACCGCAGGCTTCCACTGACAAAAGCCCCACATCTGCAACATTTTCCACGTTTCCGCACCATGCTTCCTTCGTTTCCGATTCGGCATAGGCTGTCCCGACAAGTCGGTACGTGGCCATATCCATCTCGCCTTCCGGATGCAGCTGGTCACCGATGGAGCATTTCGCGCCGTTCGCCATGCTGAGTGCCGCTTCATAACGCAGGGCGTTAGGATGTTTGAAACCGCCGAATTCACCCCAGGTAGTGTGGAACTTGCCTGTCATGCCAAGGATTTCCATGCCCAGCTGCTGCACATATCGGGCCGACAGCGGGAAATGGTCATATCCCCACCCGCCAGTGGGAAGGGATTCCAGTTCCAGATGGGTGTCCATCGCAGCCAGGTCGCGCCTTCCGCGGCGTATGTGCCCGCCATTGTGGAAAATGCGCAGTCCGGGCTTGATGCCATGGACAATCTCTTCCACGCGGCGCGTATAGTTTGCGTAGGTGTTTTCCCATATTTCCATCATCGCAGCTCTGTCGTCCGGTGATTTTCCCATTTTCCGGACGGCGGAAATGCAATGCTGGCAGTAACACGAGCGAACCCCGACAATATCAAGGAAGAGGCCGTCCGCGTCATACCGCTCGGTTACTTCCTTCACCTGGGCAAGCAGATAGTCCAGATACGGCGTGTTGAAGCAG
>CAZFWQ010000246.1:0-5713 GCA_964522755.1 uncultured Oscillospiraceae bacterium
ATTTGGTCCGTATTCCAATCGGGAATCGCGGCGAAGCTATTCAAAGGCGACAATGCGGCGGCGGCCCTTACCTTTTCCCTCCTCCTTGGGGTTTTGACCTTGGGAAGCACCATCGGGGGAAGGTTGCAGGATAAATCCGGACCGCGGCCCGTGATCTTCTGGGGTGGAATCATCCTCGGTATAGGGTTTATCCTCGCCTCGTTCACTACGAGCGCGGCTCCCTGGATGCTGTGGATCACGTATGGCATAGTCGGCGGTTTCGGAATGGGCATGATTTATTCCACCCTTATCGCCTGCTGCCAGAAATGGTTTCCGGACAAGAGGGGCATGATCACCGGCATCATCGTTTCGGCGCTTGGATTTGGCGGGGTCATATTCACGCCTATCGCCAGGACCCTCATCAAGTCGGTCGGCGAACTCCAGACATTTGCCTGGCTGGGCGGCATCTTCATTGTGGTCTGCGTTGGCGGGTCCTTCTTCGTCAGCAATCCCCCCGCTGGCTTCAAGCCTGCCGGCTGGGTGCCGAAAGCTTCGAAGCACAATATCATCCATCAGGACTTCAAACCTTCTGAAATGCTGAAGACACCGCAGTTCTACCTTGCCACCGGCACGCTGCTCCTGGCATGCATGGCGGGGCTGATGATGATTGGCTTCGCATCCCCGATAGCCGTGGCAAAAGGGCTGACGGTCGAAGTCGCCGCCGTAGGCGTCATGATCATCTCCATCTTCAATTCCATGGGTCGCCTTTTCTGGGGATGGGTTTCCGATAAGCTCGGACGAAAGAACACCATCATGCTGCTCCTCGCCATGACGGCAGTCATCATCCTTCTGGTGAATCTGGCCGCGGGATACATGATCCTGGTGCTGATAGCCGTGGTGGGCTTCTCCTATGGCGGGTTCCTCGGCGTATTCCCCGCGCTGACCGCGGATTTCTGGGGTACTAAGAACATGGGGATGAATCACGGCATCGTGCTTCTTGGTTTCGGTGTCGGTGCCATTGCGTCCTCTTACGTTGCGGGATATTACTGAAACCTTGCCAATATCAAGGAAGTGGTTGACGGCGTCACCAAAGTGGTTCGAATCGATTTGGGCATGATGCAGCCTGCCTTTGTCATCGCATCCGTGGCTGCTGTCGCGGGACTGATCCTAATGGCCTTCCTGAAGCCTCCGGTACGGAAATCGGTTTGATATGAAAGCACTCGTCTATCACGGGCCGCGTGATTTGCGCCTGGAGCAGGTTCCAGTACTTATGCCGAAACCCGGTGAAGTGCGTCTTAAGATCATGGCCACCGGCATCTGCGGCTCCGATGTCCATGGATATCTTGGCATCACCGGGCGGCGATTGCCCCCGATGATCATGGGGCATGAATTCGCGGGCACTGTCGATGCGCTGGGAGAAGGCACAGGCGGAGGGGATGGCATTGAGATCGGCATGAGGGCAACGGTCCAGCCGGTAATCTTTTGCGGGAGATGCGGATATTGCCTGGCAGGGGAAACCAATCTCTGCGCAGGCCGGCGCATCTTCGGCGTAATGGCTGAAAACGGTTCAATGGCCGAGTATCTTTGCGTTCCTTCCAAACAGGTGGTTCCCATGCCTGCTGGCATGTCCATGGCGCATGGCGCGATGGCGGAAGCAGCTGCTGTCGCCTTGGGGGCGGTCCGGCGCGCCGGGCCTCTTTCCGGCAAGGATGTTTTCATTGTAGGTGCGGGACCCATCGGGCTGCTCATCCTTCAAATGGCGAAGGCATTTGGAGCGGGACGCATATTTGTTTCCGATTTGGACGACAATAGGCTTCAAGTCGCGCTGAAGCTGGGCGCATGCAAGGCTGTCAATCCCGGTCGTGATGATCTGTCCGGAGAAATCCCCGGAGGAGCGGATGTCAGTTTCGAGGCCGTCGGCATGGCTCCCGCAGTGGCGCAGGCGGTCGCATTGACCAAAAGCGGAGGCACTTCCGTGTGGGTGGGCAATTCGCAGAAGATTATCGATGTGGACATGCAGGCCATCGTGACAAGGAAGCTGAGCATTCTTGGCAGTTACATATACACGCATCGGGAGTTTTTGGACACGGTGAAACTGTTGAGCGATGGGACGATCAATTGCGATGCCATCATCTCCCATCGATATCCCCTGGAAAAAGGAGTGGAAGTGATGGCGGACATGGCGAAAAATCCAGGGAAATACCTGAAGGTGTTGCTGATGGGTGATGAAGACAGTTAGTTGATGCAATATTCCATATGACATGGCGATGCGTTTGGTGAAAGATTGTGAGGGAGAAGCATGACCAACAGAGAGCGGATTCTATCCATTCTTGCGGGCACATGTCCTGACAGGGTGCCCTGGTTTGGCGACTTGGATTACTGGTACAGCGCAGCCATCAAGGGAAATGCACTGGAAGCCAGGTATCTCGCAGACGGGTATTTTCAACTTAACCGGGATCTGGGAGTGGGCTTTTATCTCCAAGGGTTTTTTCCGTACAAGGTGCACCATGAGGGGGTTTTCTTTTCTGAATCGCTGGATCACGGGGAGATGACCCGAACCATGCATACGCCGAAAGGCGATCTCCATGAAAAAATGCAATATCTCCCTACCTCTTTTTCCAGTGGGTACAAGAAACATTTCGTGGAAACCGTCGAGGACCTCTCCAAGTTCCGGAGTTATCTGGAAAGCATGACGTTCACACCAGCCTATGAAGAAGCGTTTCGAAGAAAAGGCATTATCGGAGATAACGGGGTTGTATTGTGTTACACGCCTAGAAGCCCTTTCATGCAACTTGCGACTTCATACATCGGCATTGAAAACCTGATTTACCTTCTGGACGACGCACCGGATGAAATGGCCGAAATATTCGATGTCATGGAAAGAAAATATGACCTTGCAGCTGGGATTGCCACAGATTCTCCGGCTGAATGCATCATGATTCCGGAGAACCTGTCCAGTGAGGTTGTGGGCAAGGAGTATTACCTGAAATACATGCGCGGATACGAGCGCAAGTGGATAAAACACATCAGGCAGGCAGGCAAGCATTCCTTCATCCACATGGACGGCACATTGAAGGGGTTGTTGAAACTGGTGGCTGAAACCGGCTTTGATGTGATCGAAGCCGTGACAACCGAACCATCGGGAGATATGACCATGGAAGAAGCCGCCGCGGAAATCACCGGCAGCACAATCCTGTGGGGTGGGCTTCCCGGCATTGTGTTCACCCCGAAGGTTGACGAAGAAGCATTCATCGCGCATGTGAAGCATGTACTGTCAATCATGCGAAAAAAGCCGGGCTATGTGCTTGGCGTGGCGGACCAGGTGCCGCCGGACGGCCTCATTGAACGTGTTGGAATGGTCGCATCCTTGTGTGAGGAATTTGGCCGGTATTGAGTCACTGCTGAACACTCGCACGCCCGTATTTGCCGGAAAAGTGCTGAAAAAGGAAGAACGACTGGACATCTGATGTCCGGCCGTTCTTCCTTTTTTCGCGTGTATTTTTGATTGGCGAATCTCAAGATGCTTATTTCGCTTCGGTGAATGTCAGTTTCACAGACACCTTCGTGGTGTCGCGCATCAAGTTCACTGTGACCGTATTTCCTGGTTTGTATGCCTTTTTCACTGCGTTGATGTCCGCCATGGTCTTGATGGGCTTGTCATTGATTCCGGTGATGATGTCGCCTTTCACGATGCCTGCCTTCGCAGCGCCGCTTGCCGGGTCAACACTGGTTACATATACGCCCACCGGCACATTGTACATGCTGGCCATGACATCGGTGACGTCCTGCCCGTTTATGCCCATGTACGGACGGTTCTTGATGTATCCGTAGAGAATGAGGGAGTTTACTATGGGTTTTGCATCATCGATGGCGATGGCGAATCCAAGCCCTTCCACGCCGGTTGCAGAGATTTTGGATGAGTTTATGCCTACGACAAGCCCTTTGGAATTCACAAGGGCACCCCCGCTGTTGCCCGGGTTGATGGCGGCATCGGTCTGGATGAGGCTGAGGGAAGCTTCCTGCCCGTCAATCTTGCGGTTCAGCGCGGAAACGACGCCAACTGTCACGGATCCTGCGAACTCCATGCCGAGCGGGTTCCCGATTGCCACTGCAAGTTCTCCCACCTGAAGGTCTGCTGAATTGCCCAGTTTTGCAACCGGTAATCCGGCAAGGTCGATTTTCACCACTGCCAGGTCATTTTCACTGTCGCCGCCCACGAATTTCGCCTTCGAGGACCTTCCGTCCGGCAGAAACACTTCAAGCGTTGTCGTGGCGCTGCTTCCGCCTTTGGGATCTGCACTGCTGACGACATGGTAGTTGGTCATGATATATCCGTCTGAACTGATGATGATTCCGGAACCTTCACTGGCCCCCTGACCGCCCTGGTAGCCCTGCCTGGTCCCTGATACCGTCATGCGAATGCCTACCACTGAAGGGCCGACGGTCTTTGCTATCTCGGTGACGGATGAACCCTGCACCAGGGTTGCCTGTGAAAGGATGGACGCTGTCTGCCCAGCGGCAGCAGGGTTGGTGTTGTTCAAAGCTTCCGCCTTGGTGGCCAAATCCTTGGTCAGACCCAGTGCCGAATCAGTCTTGGCAATAGCCAGCTGTTGTGCGACCACCTGCTGTGACAGGGTGCCAATGATTGAGGCTTGCCTGTTCAGCGTATCGTTCATCTGGCCGTAAAGCGTTCCTGAACCGGCAACCAGTGCCAGTGCCAATGCGACTGCGGCTATCCGCTTCCAAAGCCCTGGTTTCCTGCTCCGAATCCGTTTTGAGGATTTCGATACAGCCTCATGACGTTGTTCGTTGAAATCAGTGACTGTCACTTCTTTATTTGCGACAGGCGCGTCATGATCTGACGCAACCATCTGCGCATCGTTTTCCACTGCCGTTTCCACTGCAGTCATTTCATTTTCCATTCCCACGTCCGTGCTTTCCATAACTTCTGTCAAATCCTGTAATTCCTCGTTTTGTCCGTCTTGTGGCAATATTGGGGATTTTCCTTCGTAAGGATCCGCATTCCATTCATTTTCCCGACTCATACTGTTACCTCCAGAATCACTGTTCACATCTTTACCTTTACTGACGCCGGCAGCCAACCGGTTCTGACTGACCCTGCTGCGTCTGTATTCAATGTACCACGCAATTATGTGTTGTCCGTATACAATCGGTGAACAGCGTGTAAACAAAGAATCGTGATATTGTGAAGATGCGTAACCCTCCCGCTATTGGGAGTACGCAGGCGGTGGAATGAGTGATGCGGGAATGCGTGAAGGTATATGTGCAATCGGCATGGTATAATATTGGGGAACGCATTGTAATCCTGCATGAAACCGCTCGTTGTTTTCCGTATATGGCCTGATTGACGGGATGCTCCCGCATGACGGCACTTTCATATGGAGGAGCCCATGAATCGCGACATGATGCTGGCAGAACTCAATGAACTGCTGGCGCCTGAAGAGGCGCTGATGGCTGTTGTCCTGTTTGGTTCGCAGGCGGATGGCCGTACTCGCCCGGACAGTGATTTGGATGTTGCCGTTTTGACATGTGACCAGCTTTCCGAACAAGTGCTTCAATCATTGCGGCTTCGGTTGACAGTCCTTGTCATGGATCATTTTCGCATCCGTGCAGATGTTGTCATCCTCAATCATGCCCCGCCATTTCTAAAGCAACAGATTTTCAACAAAGGGCTTGAAGTGTTTGTTCGTGATCACGACAGCTGGATTGCTTT
>CAZFWQ010000247.1:0-5707 GCA_964522755.1 uncultured Oscillospiraceae bacterium
AGGTCGTATGACGAAATATAGAAGGTGCCTTTGCCATGAATGTTCACAGCACTAGAGCCGGTTGATATGCTCTCTCCGCTTCGCAGCGCATCCAGCAGGATTTCGTCGGACAAGGGGGTGTCGCCATTTTTAGCAAGTATGGTGCGACCGGTGTCGTCTTGAAGAAAATAGCGTATGTCGGGATAGTCCTTTGGAGAAACAAGCATTTCACTAAGCCTTGAGATAGAAAGGGAAAGCTTGACATATCCGATATGGTTGGAAAAATCGTTTGGACCGCGTAACAAGCGCACCATGGACAGGTTGTCCTCATCGTTTGAATTCACCTCAGCCGTCCAAAAGAAATATCCGGAAAGCGTGTCTGCCTGGTCGCGCTGCGCCTTTGTGATGGGCATGTCCTTCAACCCGCCTCGATAGAGGGAGCGCCCATCCATTGTCAGGATATTTACTGCGGATAAATGCTGTGCCGTTGGCGAGAGCAGTGTCAGCACGCTGTTGGCGCGCTTGATGATCGTATTGTATTGAGGGGAACCAGGATCGGCTTTCAGGAAGTTCACCAGGTTGTCTTCAAAAGCAAGGTATAATGACAGATGATAGAGGGAATTCATGGCATTGTCCACAATGATTCCCGCCGAGCGCAAATTGTTTCGATTGAACGTTTCAAGGTTTTGGCGGGCAGCAACCGTATATGATGACAAAGTAATGACATTGCCGGCGATGATGGGGATCAAGACCAGGATGGCAAAGAATATGATAAGCTTGTTCCTGAGAGAAATATTCAAAATAATCACAACCCAATACAGATTTTGTAATATCTCATTATAAGTCGAATATCAGCGCATCGCAATATGGCGGTATTGTACAAATCGTTGTAAACAGGGATGTTTAGAGAAAAAAGGGCATATTGCCATGGACCATCGGAAGCCTCGATTTGATTTACGTAAGATTGGCAGATATATTCAACAATATGCCCGCTATTATTGCGATGTGATTGAAATTATAATGGCCTCAGGTGTAACAGCCAAAATATAAAGGAGGAAAAAACGTGAAAAGATTTCTTGCACTCGTTCTTGTCATGGTACTCCTGCTATCGCTTGGAGCATGCGGAACTCCTGCCCCTGTTGCCCCCCAGACGACCAAGGCTGCTGAGACTGCAGCCGCTACCCCTGAACCCGTAGAACTCACCATGCTGCATTTCGCCACCGCCGAAGGCGCGAAGACGGATGCAGGTGCAGCGGCGCTCCGTGCTGGCCTTGACAAGTTCATCAAGGATAATCCGAGCATCACAATCAAGGCTTCCGATATGTCGCACGACGATTACCAGGTAAAAATTCAGGCTCAAGCCGCTGCCAATGACATGCCTGACATCTATCACATGAAGGGCTCATGGGTGGAGAATTTTGTCAATAGCGGACTTGCCGGTGATTTGACGCCATTCAGGGATGCACTAACATGGAAGAACGATTTCTATCCCGGAGAATTTGATTCCTGTACATTCAAGGGCAAAGTCTATGGATCACCCATTCAATTCGTTTCTCCCACTTCCCTGGTCTTTTACAACGCAAAGCTTTGGAAAGATGCCGGATTTGATGCCTTCCCAGCCACTTGGGACGAGGTTAAATCGGCGGTTGCCAAATTCAAGGAGATGGGTGTTTCAACCATTTCCATGGGCAACAAGGACAAATGGCCCTATGAAAGCTGCTGGATATCCACTATCGGCGACCGTTATACGGGCACCGACTGGATGACCTCCATCATGGCGAGAGACGGCAAGGCCAAGTTCACAGACCCGGATTTTGTCAACATGCTCAAGTTCACCGCCGACCTCGGCAAGAGCGGCATCTTGAACCCCGATTACAATTCGCTCTCCAATCAGCAGTCCGACGACCTCTATTGCCAAGGCAAGGCCGCTTCGACGATTGAGGGATACTGGATCGTTGACTACGTCATGAAGAATGCGACAAAAGAAGTCCTGGACAATACCAAGATTGCCCTTCTGCCCCAGCCTTCGGATGCGACCAAGGGTGACAAGGGAAGTGCCTCTGGCGCTTCGGGTTGGTTCCTGGCTGTAAATGGCAAGTTGTCAGGTGCAAAATTGAATGCGGCGGCTAAGGTCGTCTTTACCATCCTGGGACCGGATTATTCAAAAACGCTGCGTGAAGCCGGCAACATGGGTCCTCTAAAAGTGACAGGCATCGACGATTCAAAATTCCCCATGCTGCAGCAGAATTATCTCAAGATTGCCAATGAATACAAAGCCAAGCCCGTATATGATGTCGTGCTCAACGGAAGTATCGTGGATGTCATGAATGCCGGTTTGCAGGAAGTGCTCGCCGGAACCAAGACACCGGAAGATCTCGCCGCTGAAATCCAAAAAGCACAGGATGATCTCAAGTAAGATCGTGTTATGATGGAATGGGGTACGATTGTACCCCATTCTTCTCCTTGTCATGCAGGGCAAAATAGAATCTTCAGGTGAGGTGATATTTTCTGAGTAATCGGCTGAAGCCCTCCAGTGCAACGTTTTGGGTCTATTTGCTTCCTGGGACGTTGCTTTATTGTTTTGTCGTCATTGTTCCAATCTGTTATTCACTGTATTTCAGTTTATTCAGGTGGAAGAGCGGTCCGCTGAAAACTTTTATCGGTTTTTCGAACTATGTTGACTTGATTCAGGATAAGACATTCTGGAGTTCTTTTTCGCACAATTTGTACATCACTGCCTTCTGTATCGTCGGGCAGATAGGCATCGCCCTGATTCTGGCCATTTTGCTGAATTCACGGTCGGCGAGGCTTCATGGCATTCACCGCACGCTCTGCTATTTTCCAGTCACTCTTTCAGCTGTCGTAGTCGGTTTCATCTGGTCCATGCTTTATGATTACAATTTTGGGTTGCTGAACTATCTGCTGAAAATCATCGGGCGGCCTGATCTTGTGCAGGCATGGCTCTCCAATAACGAACTGTCGCTGGCATTCGTCAGCATACCCATCGTATGGCAGTATATCGGCTTTTACATGATCATTTTACTGTCTTCCTTTGCTTCGATAGACAAATCGATTTTGGAAATGGCGGAGATTGATGGCGCCAGCGGATTCCAGAGAGCGATTCACATATCTGTCCCCCTGATGAAGAACACGCTCATCGTAGCCCTGGTCTTGTGCATCTCAGGCAATATGAAAACGTTCGATCATATTTATGTGATGACAGCCGGAGGACCGGGTACGGCGACGAGCGTCATGGCGCTGTATGCCTATAACATGTCATTCATCCGCAACAACATGGGTTATGGCAATGCATTGTCGGTGGGCATTCTCGTCCTCAGCCTCGCCGTCACATTGGGCTCGAGTTTCTTTGTAAGGCTTGCAGCAAGAGATAAGGGGGAGACTTGAATGTGGCAGAGACAAAAGTCGCGCCGGGCCTTGAGCGGCAGTCAGCAAGCGGCAAGGATATCAAGCCTGTTCTTTACAAATGCAATCCTGTCTGTTTTTTCCATATCTTGTATTTTCCCTGTCATCTGGTTGATTTATTCGTCATTCAAGACAAACAGGCAATTCGGGGCGGATATCATCGGTCTGCCTGCCAGCTTGAATATTGAAAACTACAAGGATATCCTGTCCAATAGCTCCATCCTGCACTATATGTGGAATACCAGCAGAAACACCGCCATTTCATTGCTGTTCATCATGATATTTGGTTTCATCATAGGGTACTTTCTTTCGCGTTTTGCATTCAAAGGGCGCAATGCGCTCTATCTGCTCTTTCTTCTGGGCATGTTGATACCCATTCATGCAATCATCGTACCGGAGTACATCCTGTTCAAGCAGTTTCAACTTTCAAACCAATGGTTCACCCTTGTTCTTCCGTATGTCACATTCGGACTGCCGCTGGCCATTTTCCTGGTGGAAAGCTATGTACGCAGCCTGCCAAAAGAAATGGAGGAGGCGGCATACATCGATGGCTCCAGTTTCTCCCGAACCCTGTTCACAATCATCATGCCTTTGACCATGCCCGTGTTGGTAACCATAGGAATCATCCAGTTCTTCTCTTACTGGAATGAGTTTATTTTCGGGCTGATTCTGATTAATGACGAATCGCTCATGACGGTTCCCGTGGGGTTGGCCCGGTTGAAAGGACAATTCTCCGCAGACTATCCACGCATGATGACTGTGATGATTATCGCCATAGCGCCAGCCATGGCACTCTATTTTGCCTTTTCCAAACGGATTATCGAGGGCATGGTCGCGGGAGCGGTCAAGGGATAAATCAAAACCCCTGCATTTTCATTGCTTATTATTGCTGCTGACGGTTCCGCCAGTTGAAATGTCAGCACGAATGAAGGAGTGGCAAGAATCATGGATTGCATCTCGCTGAACGGAACATGGAAGTTGAAATTCGCACCGGAACAGGGCGTCATGCCCAGGAACCCTCAAGAGCTTGAAGATTTTCAATTTCGTCAGATAGATGCGGTGGTGCCCGGCAATGTGGAAATAGACCTCGTGGCGGCTGGCATTGAAAGCGATCCATATTATGGAACACATTCACTATCCTTTAGAAAATACGAGTTCTATTCCTGGTGGTTCGAACGCGAGTTTGATATTCCGGATTCATTCGTTGGCCATGACCTCATCCTGCATTTTGAAGGCATTGATACGTATGGTACTGTCTTCATCAACGGCCATCAGGCTGGTCAGTGCGAAAACATGCTGGTATCCCATGATTTTGATATTACATCCTTTGCTCAGGCTGGACGAAATCGCATCTGCGTCCACATCTCATCCGCAATGAACCATGCCCGGGAGAAGGCGATTCCTGTGGGGGTGCGCATCTGGGAGCTGCATGGCGATGAGTTTGCGGTTTTGCGCAAACCGGCGCACAGCTTTGGCTGGGACATATCGGCGCGCCTTTTGTCGGCAGGCATCTGGAGGGATGTCATGATAAATGCCCGTCCTTCAACCTATATCAAGGAAGTATACTATTCCACGGTATCGCGGGATCGCTATGCGGCGATGCTTTCCGTCCGCTATCGTTTTGTAACGGACGACCCGTTTCTTGAGGCCTTTAAAGTCAGAGTGACCGGACAGTGTGGAAACAGCCGATTTGTATCGGAGACAAAAGCCATGTTTGTAGCCGGCAAGGCGCATATTTCCATATCAGAGCCCATGTTGTGGAATCCGCGCGGGTATGGCGACCAAAACCTTTACACATTGACATTTGAACTGATTCATCATGATGTTGTCATGGACACACGGATTGAGCAATATGGCATACGCACGGTCGTCATCGAAAAATCCTACAAGCCCAATGATGCCGGTGAATTCAAGTTTGTCGTCAATGGTACGGCAGTACTGGTAAAGGGGACAAACTGGGTGTTTCTGGACTGCCTTCACAGCAGGGATATTGAACGTCTGCCACAGGCGCACGCTTTGCTTGACGATATTGGCTGCAATATGGTGCGCATGTGGGGCGGAAACGTCTATGAAAATGAAGAATTCTATCGGTTGTGCGATGAAAAGGGCATCCTCGTCTGGCAGGATTTCAGCATGGCCTGCGCTCTTTACAGCCAATACGACGACTTCGCGCGGATTATGGAGGACGAAGCCTCCAAGATCATCGTCAAATTGCGCAACCACACCTGCATCGCCTTATGGGCAGGGGACAATGAGGTTGACGAGGCTTACATCGGATTGGGACAGACCTTGCCACATGCGCGGC
>CAZFWQ010000248.1:0-5691 GCA_964522755.1 uncultured Oscillospiraceae bacterium
ATCGAGAATCATCCGATAACGTTCCGGGGGCATGCCCTTGAAAGGAATGTTGCTTGTGGTGAAAATATAACCTCCGCCGGGTTTGCCGTATGTCATCGCATATTCCGCGCTGGCCGTCACTTCCTCATCCGTTCCGGTCTGAAGCGCCGCGCAGTGGACATTGCCGCAGAGACAGACCTTGTCCCCGTACAGCCGCTTCACTTCGCGGATGTCCACGCCCGCCATGGGGTCAAGGGAATGCAGCGCGTGAGGATTGCATTCGACCAGCTGGTCGAGGATCGGCATGATGTTGCCGTCCGTGTGCTTGATGGTGTAAAGCCCATCCTTCCTCGCCGCTTCGATGATCCGGGCAAGGTATGGCTGGACAAATTCCCTGAACATGGCCGGCGAGATGAACGGACCGGAATTGTAACAGTAATCGGCGCAGAGCAGCAAAACATCCACTCCGTCCTCTTGCCGGCGCTTGTTGCGCTCGATGGCTTCATCCGCCATTTTAGAAGCCTGCCGCCTGACTGAATCCGGATCGTCGGCCAATGCATAGGCGAATTCGCACATCTCGTTTCCGTCCGGAATGGAGAACGTGCCGTCTCCATGGTATCCGATCATGCGGTCATTGCCCATCAAATCCCTCAGATACCGTTGCAGCAGGGCTGTTTCCGGGTCCGGCAGGCCATAGGGGCCGGGTATGATGGAATACTCCAGCTGCGCGTATACCGAGAGAATGAATTCCGCAGTATCCCGCAGTTCCTTTTCCTTCTCTTTTTGTGACAGTTTTTTCAGGTTTTCTCCCAGCAGGCTGTCCGGTATGAGGTCGCGGCCGAACATTACCGGTGCCAACTGGAATTCAAGTTCGAAATGCGGGACAAAATCGGGAATGCGAAGTTCAAGTGCCGCCACTGCGCGTTCCTTGGGCGTCATTACCTGCTTCATGATGTTCTCCCTTGCAATGATGTCGTTTGCTGCGGTTTCCCGCCTTGCGGGCATTACTCGGGGATCGATGGGAATCCTCATCATTCCGGCAAATCCTGATCCCCTTCGGAAAAATCTTCCGCCAGAAAAGCCTCTACGCGTGAAAGGAGGTTCCTGTCGAGTTCAGCCTGCACCAGGGTGCCTGTTTCTACATACTCGATGCGGAAAACCTTGCCGTTCTCGTGAAGCCAGGCCAGTGCGGCCCCTTCGTGATAAGGTATCAGGAACCATGTCCGGAGCCGGTTTGAGAATACAATTGCTTCAATGGCCTTTTTCAGTTCATCCATCCCGGCCCCGGTCCTTGCTGAAATCTGAAGAACCGGCCTGTCTTCGTTCAAAACCGGAAGGGGAACTCCATCCGGCAGCTTGTCCACCTTGTTGAGGACGATCAGCACCGGTTTTTCCCCGGCCCCCAATTCAGTGAGAATCTCATCCACGATGCGGATATGATCGGCCACCTGTGGATCGGATGCATCCGCCGTGATGAGAAGGAGGTCTGACAGAACCACTTCTTCCAGTGTGGCCTTGAAGGCGTCAAGCAGTTTGTGCGGCAATTTACGGATGAATCCGACCGTGTCAATCAGAAGTGCGTTGCCACCATTAGGCAAGGCAAGCTTGCGTGTGGTTGTATCCAGCGTTGCGAACAGTTTGTCCTCTGCCAGTACGTCCGCTTCCGTAAGGGTATTCAGGAGGGTGGACTTTCCTGCGTTTGTGTAGCCCACGATGGATATGGCCGGAACGCCTGTTTTTTTCCTGTCGCTCCGCAGTATTCCACGCTGGCGCCGCACGTCCTCCAGCTGGCTTTTGATGGTCGCGAGGCGGGAGCGGATGTGGCGCTTGTCCGTTTCCAGCTTCGATTCGCCCGGACCCCGGGTCCCAAGGCCGCCTCCAAGGCTTGCGCCCTGTCTTGACATGGCGACGCCCATCCCGCCAAGGCGGGGCAGGCGATATTCCAGCATGGCATGCTCCACCTGCATGATTCCTTCCCTGGAACGGGCATGCTGGGCAAAAATATCAAGAATCAGATTGGTGCGGTCAAGAACCTTCACCCCGACAATCGCTTCAATGTTTCGCTGCTGCGCGCCGGAGAGTTCTTCATCGAAAATGACCGTGTCGGCTTCAAACGCCTGCACGGCCATCCGAATTTCTTCGATTTTCCCCTGACCGATCAAAGTGGCGGCGTTGCGGGCGTCTCGCCGCTGCATCACCTTCCCGACAACCTGCGCTCCGGCCGTGCGAGCCAATTCTTCCAATTCCAGAAAGGAAACTTCCGCCTCACCCATGCCATTCAGCTCACGGTCATCCCGTGTTTTCATCCCGACGAGTACAACACGTTCCGACCCGTCGTCGGGCTTGTTCTCGAATCCTTCCTGCTGGTCCCGCAGGGACTTGTCGGCGTCGCCGATGTACTCAAGCAAGGCGGAAAAGTCTTCCTTTTCGGGCGGATAGGGGCCAAGTATATCGCACTCATCCGGGTCAGCCGGGGAGGCAACCCCCACAAACAGTTCTTTTACCTGTCCATCCCGGACTCCGGCGGCAATCATCGCATCCAGCCGGAGCTGCTTCAGCGAACTGACATCGACAGCCGACAGCATGCCTGAATCTTCCGGATGGGTATGTATGCAGCGAATGCCGGATAGCCGGCGGCCACCGCGCTTGCCATCGACAGCAGCCAGTGCGACGGTTTTGCTGTCTCCGACGCCGACATCCGTGATACGCCCTTTCCGATCGAGATATATGGCAATCTCCCGGTTTATCTGGTGTGTGGCAGCAGCCAGGATTTCGAGCAGTTCGATGTTCCAAAGCTGGTCCTGAGGCAGGCGCAAGTCGTACAGGCTGTCAAGCATCTCAAGTGTGGATTGCCGGATTCCATCGATTTCACCGTTGACTCTCATCGTGGTTGTGTCATTCCTTTCTTCCGGGCATCTGCCCGCTTCGGCGGGGAAACGCGCATGCGGCGCTTCCATCCGGTCATCCCCATGGTCTGTGCCTCAGGCTGCATGTGCATCCGGTGCGTCGGGAATCGTCCCCATTATATCATGCCTCCCACGTCGGACCTGCGTCGCCTTCACAATATATTCATATTTTCATGTCACTTTGTTCATCTTGATGGCACAACTTTGCCACACCCGTCATGCAGAATTGATTTATCACGCGAAAACATCAGAAACATGCCTGAAAGGCGGTTATGGAGGACATGTCCCGATGCAGCTTTTTTTAAACATCATCCTGGCAAGGGTTGCCACAGTCCTATCCATCCTGCTGGCGGTAATACTTCTAATGCGGTTGGGAAGGCAGGCAAAACCAGATACATGGGCTGGCCGTATCCTGGTGCCGGTGTTTTTAGCCATATCCCCTTTCGAGCGGCAGCTTCGCCAGATTCACATTCCGCTTGGGATCGCCCTGTTGTTCGCTGGCCTGGTGCACGGCCTTCTTTCATCCGAGCCGTTATTGACCGCAAATCTCGGAACCCTCTCGCTTATTCTTGCCGTCATGCTGGCCATGAATTTCATGTTCAGGAAAAAAATGAAGCCGGGAAACTGGATGGTGGCTCATCGGACACTGACGGTGATTTTTGTCCTGGCCCTTGTCTTGCACATCCTGAATGTAGGCGGGTTCATGCCGAATGTCGTGGAAACGGCCTTTTTCAAAGACACATCGCAGCAGGGAAGCGCCATATCGATTGTGCAGCCGGCCGATTCAATCCAAATGGCCAACACGGACTCAGATCTGCTAGCAAATCAGCCATCTGCGACCGCTCCACCCGCTAAGTACCGAGATGGCGAGTATACGGCATCGGCAAGGGGATATGGCCCAAATCTCACTGTGAAGGTAACTATTTCCTACGACCAGATCACAGACATTCAAATTGTCTCGCACAATGAACGAAATTCCCGCTATTACGCTTATCCGATGCGGGTGATTCCACAGGCCATCATCGCATCCCAGTCCACCGACGTAGATGCGGTTTCAGGAGCCACGCGCACTTCCGATGGGATCAAGGATGCCGTGGCCGCCGCGTTGACACAGGCTGCCAACTGAATGTGACCGGTGACTGCTTTCCACGTGCGCCTTTTGAAATGAAAGATCCGTCCGGCAGTCAGCTTGCATAATCTGGCGCGAATCATTTCGGATGTCCACATTTCCAACAATTTGCCATGTTTGGCTGTTCCTTCGCCATTGAACCCCGGCCCTTCTTCGCATACAATTGGATCATTGCCAAATCCATGCCGCAGGTCATCATGCCCGATATCAGAAGGAGGATCCCCCTATGCCGAAAATCACTTTCATGGGTGCCGGAAGCACCGTCTTCGCCAAGAACGTCCTGGGTGACTGCATCCGCACGCCCGCCCTCGCCGGGTCCGACATCGCGCTGTTCGACATTGACCCGGTCCGCTTGGCGGAATCCGAATCCATGCTTGAAATCATCAACAGGAACAATGGTTCACCCATGAAGATCCATTCCTATTCAAACCGCGTGGAAGCACTTCGCGGTGCGAAATATGTTGTGAACGCCATCCAGGTGGGCGGATATGACCCCTGCACGATCACGGATTTCGAGATTCCGAAAAAATACGGCCTTCGCCAGACCATCGCCGACACCCTCGGCATCGGTGGCATTTTTCGTGCCTTGCGCACCATTCCGCCCATGCTGGATTTTGCCGCCGACATGGAAAAGGTATGCCCGGACGCTTTGTTCATCAATTACTCAAATCCCATGGCCATGCTGACTGGAGCCATGCTCAGAGCCACGGGCATCCGCACTGTCGGCCTGTGCCACAGCGTCCAGTCCTGCGCCGAACACCTGCTGAAGCACCTGGGCATGCCTGGGGACAATGTGCAGTGGAATATCGCCGGCATCAACCACATGGCCTGGCTGCTTTCCATTTCACGCAACGGCGAAGACCTCTATCCGGAAATCAAGAAGCGCGCTGCCGCGATAAATGCGGAAGGCAAGCACTGGGATATGGTCCGGTTCGACCTGATGAGCCATTTGGGATATTACATCACGGAATCCAGCGAGCACAATGCGGAATACAATCCTTTCTACATCAAGGCAAAGTATCCGGAACTCATCGACAGGTTCAACATTCCGCTTGATGAATACCCTCGCCGCTGCATCCACCAGATTGCAGACTGGGCAAAGCGCAGGGAAACCCTGGTGAAAGACACCAGCCTGAACCACGAACGGACGGAGGAATACGCCTCCTACATCATGGAGGCCATGGAGACGGACATTCCCTACCGAATCGGGGGGAATGTGCTGAACAAAGGTCTTATCGACAACCTGCCCTCCGATGCCTGTGTTGAAGTCGCCTGCATGGTGGACCGCAATGGCGTACAGCCTACAAAAGTCGGGAGGCTCCCGGTCCAGTGCGCAGCCATGAACATGACGAGCATCAACGTGCAGCTGCTGACCATTGAAGCCGCTCTCACCCGCAAGAAAGAACACATCTACCAGGCAGCGATGCTCGACCCGCACACGGCAGCCGAACTCTCCATTGATGACATCAAGTCGATGTGCGACGAGCTCATCGAGGCGCATGGCAACTGGCTGCCGCAGTACCACTGAGTCATTCCGGCCGGCTGCGGTGAATGGGGCGTTTCAGTGAAAACGAAGGGTCTCGCAGTCAACAGTGCATGTCATATGCATACGCCCGAACTGTTGGACGGCTTTCCGTCGCGGACTAGAGATCTGCAGACGGAAAGCCGTCCTTTTTC
>CAZFWQ010000249.1:0-5648 GCA_964522755.1 uncultured Oscillospiraceae bacterium
TTCCTGTGCGACCTCATTGTCACCTACGTGGATGGATCGGAACAGGTTGTCTCCACCGACACAAGCTGGCAGTCGGCGAAGTCCTACATCACATTCTCCTCGATCTATGACGGGGAATGGCAGGACGCAAGGTTGTTCCAGGCAGGGTGGTCTTCTTCAGGCTTCGATGCCGCCGGGTGCGGCTGGTCCGGCACAGCGTGTCTCGACCTCGACAAATCTCTTTTAAAGGACCGACTAAGCCTGCCCGTCATCGTGAAGGAGACCCGGAAACCTGTTGCCGTTCTCACCACGCCAGCCGGAGAGACGGTTCTCGACATGGGCCAGAACATGGTCGGATGGCTGGAATTCGTGGCAGACCTGCCCGCGGGAGCGGAGCTTGTGCTGAAATTCGGTGAGATCCTCCAGAATGGCCATTTCTATCAGGACAACCTGCGGGATGCCAAACAAGAATTCCGGTTCATCTCCGATGGGATAAGACGCACCCTGCGTGTACATTTCACATATTACGGCTTCCGTTTCGTCAAGGTGGAGGGGTGGTCCGGCATGCCTGTCGCCACCGATTTTACAGGATGTGTCGTCTATTCGGACATGGAACGCACGGGATGGCTGGAAACATCGGATGCAAAGGTAAATCAGCTGATATCCAACGCGCTTTGGGGTCAGAAGGGCAATTTCCTTGATGTCCCCACAGACTGCCCGCAGCGTGACGAACGCATGGGCTGGACGGGCGATGCCCAGGTCTTCTGCGCCACAGCCGCTTTCAACATGGACACATATGCCTTCTACCGCAAATACCTGTACGACATGCAGCGCGAGCAGGCGCTTGCAGGCGGAACCGTGCCCGTCGTGGTTCCGAACATGATCCCGGATGCCGGATTCGTGATGACCTCATCCGCTTGGGCAGACGCAACCACCATCATTCCATGGACTCTTTACCTTTTCAGCGGGGACAAGACAATTCTCAAGGAGCATTACCCCAGCATGAAGGCTTATGTGGAAACCCTTCGCGCGCAGGATGACGGCAGCCGTCTCTGGACTCCGGCATTCAGCTTCGGAGACTGGCTCGCGCAGGATGGCCCCAGCCCATATGCCCCCATCGGCGGCACGGATATCAGCCTCATCTCCACCGCCTACTACCACTACTCGACGACGCTTGCCGCAAGGACCGCCGCAGTCCTCGGCAATGTGACGGACGCGGAAATCTATTTCAAGCTGGCAGATGAAATCCGCAGCGCCTATCAGGAGGAATTCCTTTCGAAACGCGGCCGTCTGGCCGTAGACACCCAGACCGGCGCAGTTGTTTCCCTGTTCATGGACCTGATGGCCGGCAAGGACAGGAACCGCGTGGCCGCGCGCCGGAATGACCTGCTCAAGCAGAACAATTACTACCTGAAAACCGGGTTCGTCGGCACGCCGTACTTGTGTCGCGTCCTGTCCGCGAACGGCTTCAACGACACGGCTTACAAGCTCCTGCTCAACGAGAAGTTCCCGAGCTGGCTGTACTGCGTGAACCTGGGGGCCACGACCATCTGGGAGCGCTGGAACTCCGTCCAGGCAGACGGCCTGATAGGCGACACGGGCATGAACTCGCTGAACCACTATGCGTACGGTTCCATCTGCGAATGGATGTACAGGGACATGTGCGGCATCAACCCGGTTGCTGAAACACCAGGATTCAGGAAAGTCCGCATCACGCCGAAGCCGAACGGACGGCTTGCGTTTGCCGCGGCAAAATACGATTCCCCGGTCGGCGTTTACGAAAGCCGCTGGGAAATCAGGCCGGACGGAACCCTGCGTTTCGACGTGACGATTCCTTTCGGCGGCACGGCGGAAGTTGTGCTGCCGGACAGTGAAATGGGAGTCCAGACCCTCACACGCGGAAGATATGCCTTCGAATACAAGCCGACAAGGGAATACAGGTTCAGATGGTCCACCTCAGCCGCAACTGTGGGCGAGATGATGGGCAATCCGAAAGTAGTGGAGATCATCGAGAACATCCGCCCTGGAACCTTTGGTTTCTTCTCCTCGGTAATGGGCATGAACATGCATGCATCCACCTTCCGTGAATTAGCCGGAAGCTTTGGAGCCCACGTGGAGGCGGAAATGCTGGACAGGCTGGATGAGGTGCTGGCCGCGGCCGACATCTGAAATATCCGTTGACTAAGATCCTGATGCCGGTCATATTCATTCACATGAGTCTTCAACACCGCCTTTTCAAAGAAAAAGACCGCGGATTGCCATTTCCGAAGCCTTTGGGAAAAGCGGAAAATCGACTATGAGACAAACCCGGAGGATCAATGGGCATTTGCAGATAAAGTGGTGCCCGTGGCCGGATTCGAACCGGCACGCCTGTTACAGCAACGGATTTTAAGTCCGGTGTGTCTGCCATTCCACCACACGGGCACGCTGATCACATTCATCCAAAGGGTTTGCGGCGGTATCATCCACTGTTCCTCATGGATGGGCAAGACTGCCAAATCATTGTATCTTAGGGTGCGGGGTGTGTCAAACCGCATTTCTTTGGCATTTTCTTTGGTGTATCATTGGCATTATATTCTATCGGTCTTTCTCATCTGCCTTCCTTTCCCACAGAGACAATACCAGCATCACCGCAGCCAACGGAAGCATGATGTAATTGGCAATCCCTCCGGGTGCAGCATGAAGCAAGACCGGCGGCTTCATGGCCCCGACCGCCATACGGCCTGCCGTTTCGAAAATCAGAATCAGATACATCAACGGAATCAATGTCTTGTACCGGAGGGCCACGAGCAGCTGGAGAAAAGCATAAATCACCTGGGAAAGCCCCCACAGGCCAAAAGCGAATATGATGCTTTCCGCGCCGCCCAATGAAAGATCCACCCCGGCTATGGACCCAGCCCCTCCGTCCGGTGCCAGCAAATGAATCAGGCTTCTTCCCATGCTCACGATGGAAAGAAGGAGAAACACCCAGGCCGCCACTTTGTTTCCCGTATATCCGGGATTTGCGGAGTCAGGGAAAAGTCTGGCAATGATCGTTTTCATCTCCACCTGTCAGTACCTTCCCAATTCCTTGGCCAGCCCGATGATGCCTCTGAAATCCTCCAGGCTGACGCTGTCCGGAATGGAATGATCAGATGCGAATATGTATCCGCCGTTTTCCTTCATAATCGGAATCACTGCGCGCATTTCCGCCGTGATGGCTTCCGGCTGATCCCACAAAACAGCATTGATGCCGCCGTGAAGGACAACCCGGTCCCCATATTTCTGCTTCAGCGAAACTGGGTTCATTCCTGCTTTCACTTCCAGAGGATTGATGGCGTCGATGCCGATTTCCAGCAGATCCGGCACCAGGGGGTTGATGTCCCCGCAGGAGTGCAGGTGGGCCACCATTCCCTTGGAATGCGCCCACTCAACGGCACGCTTGTGAACAGGCTTCAGCAGTTCCCTGTACATTTTCAAGGAAAAGAACTGATTGTTCTTGTATCCCATGTCATCCGGCCAATGCACGCTGTCGAAGGTGTACCCGGCCGCCAGAACCTGTTCATAGATGGCTATGTCCACATCGAGATAGTGGTTGAACATATCGACGCACCATTCGGGTTCTTCCATCAGCGCGATGAGAAATGTCTCGGTCCCCACCGCCCATGAATGCGCCACATCGAATCCAAACCAGAAGTACGACTGAATCCAATGATCTTCCGCCTTCCAGATCGGCCAGTTTTTTTTCAGATGATCCCAGTCCACCCGTTTGCCTTCCGGCGTCATGCGGGCTTTCGCCTTCTTCCATGCTTCGGCGTCCTTTATCTTGAAATCCATGAATTCCGGGGTGGAGGTCGCATGTTTCCAGCTTTTCAGGGTTGCGCCCCAACCAGTTGTGTAGATCCTGTACCTGTCGTTTTCTTCAATCGTGAGTTCATCATATTGCGGGCTGTTGTCCGCTGAAATCGAAGAGATTTTATCCAGACCGAAATAGTCGCGGTAGTCCATGCCTGCAGGCATGCCTTCCCGCTGCCAGCGCTCGATGGTGCTTCCCCACGGACTGTCGCTGATGGGTATACGGTCCGCCTCCTTGTGTTCGAACATCCGCTGGAACCGTTGCCTGGTTGTCATTTCGGTCATGTTGGCACCTCCGGGGATCCTTTTTTCATCATACTGGCACGCTAGGCCGTCGGAATGGGAACTGGCAGCCTGGCATTGCATCCGCTGGATTTCAGAAGAACAGATGGCCCTTACTTTATCGGCGGTTCAATCACTGTTGAATTGATGTCAAGGGTGTCATCTTCCACCGACGTTTCTTCCTTCATGTGGTTGCCCTCTGTGCCCGTCACATCCGATTTCAGCAGGAGGCGCTGGCGAATGAGCACGGGGCCGACCGCATTGACGTCTGCAATCCAGACATCGCCTGAAACCGTCATCGTGACGGGATACTTATCCATACCCGGATTCGGTTCGTATTCGCCGTCAAAAGTGCCCGATACAGTGTAATGTATGCAATCCGCTCCATTGACATTCTCCTGGCCCGCATTCACGTAGACCAGCTTCTGGTAGTCGATGTCATATTTGGCGGCTTGCAGGTCATAACTGAAGGCAAGGGGCTTTTCCCTTTGCCATTCGCCAGGCCCGTATTTTTCCCAAGCTCCATCTTTTTCCATTCGTGTGTACATGGTATCACCAATAACCATGTCTTCCGAATAGGTGGTTGAAGGGGGGAATTCCAAGCTGTAATGATCTGCATACGGTTTTCTTACGGTCGAATAGGTATATATCATCACAAACGGGTCGACTCCCTCGCCGGCTCCCGTGGTCTTGCTGATTCTGCTATAACTGTCCACGGCATTCATTCCCTTTGCCAGCAAATCATTGGTAAAGCCGGTTCCGGAGGAGGCTTCCGTGGAATCTGCGCCGGCGGAAGTTTCTGCAGTGCTGACAGTTGACTGTTCAGTCGAAGCCGAAGAGGTTTCTTCTGCAGAAGATTCCGATGTCGCGGCGACGGAGGATTCAGTTGCTTCAGTAACATCGGCGGTTGAGGATGCCGGCTCCGGCGATGCTGTCGAGGTGGAAGTGAGGGCGGCATCCGCCGAAGAACTGGCCAGGGAAGCCGCATCGGTGGCAGACATTCGTCCGCAGGAGGATAGCAGAAGGAACACAATAGTGGAGGCGAGAATCGTTGGAATCAGTGCAACAATCTTCTTTTTCACCAGAAAGCCCTCCTTTTCGTCGCTGAATGAGGATTCTGCCATGCCGGTAGTGAAATCGCCTGCATGAAGCCTGCATGAAGCCTGTACGAAGCCTGCATAAGCAAATCCTTACAAGCGTGCCTGCAATCTTCCGGCTTCAATCCAATATTATACTTTCCGCCAAGGAGAATCAATAATTCCTCATGCGTTTCCACACATCGAGAATCATCCGATAACGTTCCGGGGGCATGCCCTTGAAAGGAATGTTGCTGGTGGTGAACATATAACCTCCGCCGGGTTTGCCGAATGTCATCGCGTATTCCGCGCTGGCAATCACTTCTTCATCCGTCCCGGTCTGCAGCGCCGCGCAGTGGACATTGCCGCAGAGGCAGACCTTGCCCCCGTACAGCCGCTTCACTTCGCGGATGTCCACCCCTGCCATGGGGTCAAGGGAATGCAGCGCGTGAGGATTGCATTCGACCAGCTGGTCGA
>CAZFWQ010000250.1:0-5284 GCA_964522755.1 uncultured Oscillospiraceae bacterium
TTTCCGGTCCACAATGGCGCCGCGCCATTCGCATCGGTTCAGGCATTCTTCATGCGGCACCTTGAATCCGGTTTTTTCCAGAATACGCAGGGATGCCTCGTGAATCCTCAAAATCTCTTCTGTCGACAATACCTCGACCAAAGCACTGACTCTTCCCATGCGTCCTCCTGTTTCCATTAGGTAAATCATCCGGGCAGTCTGTGCCTTGCTGTGTGATTCCACCAGCCTATGTCACGCCCTTGTGATTACACCGGTCTGTTCCTTGCCTGTGTGCTTCCACCAGTTTTACCTTACCAGTGCAGTTCCGCCAGGATCCCCTTCTGCCGTTCGCACATTTCGTTAATCAGCGCAACCGCATTGTTGTAGTTTGAAATGGTCGGATCCAGCAGCATGGCCTGCAGGAGCTTGTTGCGCGATTTTTCGGCATACGCCTGGATCAGCAGTTCATGGATGGCGCCCTGCTGGGCTATCATGGCCGTGACAGCAGTGGGAAGTGCCGGCATGCACAGTGGATGTATGCCTTTTCCATCAACGGTGGCAGGCAGCTCGACAGCCATGCCTTCCGGCACTCCGGGCACATATCCCCTGTTCCCCATGTTCACCGAGCCAATCCGGCACGGACGGTCAAATGCAATGGCTTCGGCAATCGGTATGCCGTACTCGTGCGACCTCTTCAGCCCGCCTTCCCTGAGGCTGAAAGACCGGGTGAACCCGGGATCTCCCGAAAGCAGCGACTTTTCCGGAAACAATGGGCGCGAAGTAGGATTCGAGGAAAAGGAATAGACAAATTCGGGAGTCTTGCCGTCATTCCAGGGATCATGCTCCACAGGATCAAAGAAATACTGGATTTTTGTGCTGGCCAGCATTTCATCGCTCCAGGCGATGTATTCCCCGATATGGTTGGTTCCCGGATACGGCCAGAGCCCGTATGTCCGGAACATCAGCCGGGATAGGCCAAACTCGTCCCAATGAGCCAGCCAGTCGATTTCACGCTCTTTCGCACGCAGCAGCGGATAAAGGTCTTCACCGGTCGATCTGCGCACGACGCGCGTGAACCAGCCGAAATGATTGAGTCCGACCGCATCCGCTTCGATCTCCTCTTTCGGGATCTGCATGAATGCCGACAACTGGTCCATGCCCATCTGCTCGCCATGGCACAGGCCCACGACTTTGATGGAGGTCAGTTTGGAAACAGCTTCCACAAGTTTGGCTTCCGGATTGGTATAGTTGAGAAGCCATGCATCCGGACACACCCTCTCCATGGTCCGTGCGATTTCCAGCATGGGGCCCATATTCCGGAGCGCGTGGAACATGCCGCCGGGACCGCCGTTCTCGCCATAGACCTGACGGAAGCCATACCTGCGCGGAATGTGGAAATCCATTGACCACCAGTGATAGCGGTCCTTTTCAATGGCCGTGATGACAAAATCCGCTCCCTCCAGCGCCTTTGCCAGATCCAGCGTCGCGGTGAGATTCACGATTCGCCGGATGGACGCGGCCGCTTCGCGCGCAAATTTCTCGCTGACCCGCAGTGCCTCCTCCGCAATGTCCATGAGCGCGATGTCCAGTTCAACCTGCGCGAATGCCTCATTGAGAAGGATATCCGCCAGGGTGGCCGGGCAGAATGATATGCTGCCTGCGCCTATGATCGCGAATTTGATATGGTTTTTCATGACTTTACCCTCCATGTTCACAATTTGCGATGAATCCATTTTCCCGCACGACAGTCCTCATTGCAGGCACGGCGCACATAATCCATCAAGGATACGGGCGCGGCGCGCATAGTCCATAAAGAATACAGGCGTTATGTGAATAATCCCTCAAAAGAAGGACTGGTTCCATCCCTCACGTAACAGTGGCTGACTCTGTTGCCGACCACGGCACATTCAAGCGGATCGGATCCGGACAGCAACCCAAGCGCAAATCCCGCATTGAAATGGTCACCCCCGCCTGTGATGATGGAAGGCTCATCTACCCATTCCACTTCGGTTGACTGTTCCCCCTCATCGGTAAAGACAGTTGCGCTGCTTATGCCATGATGAACCAGCATGTCGGCCATGTGCAGCGCCGATATGGCGCGGCCGGCGGATATGAAGTCGTTATCCAGAACGGCGCCTTCAGTGCCGAAACCGGAAACGGCAGTTCCCGACCCGGATTCATGAAACCCGGCCGCCGCGGCCAATGCCATCAGCTCGTTGTCATTGGCGGACAGCACCACGCGCCCATGCCTGCGAAAACCGCCGATCAGGGACATGACAGCCCGAAGTTCCCCTTCGGAATGCCCCGAGCAGTCGGACAGGTCAAACAGAATCCAGCGATCGGTTCCCGGAAGGTCCGGCATGAAATCCGTCAGCATGCTTTCCCATATGGCATGCATGTTCGGCAATTCGCCCCAGTTGAAAAGACCGATGAGTGCCGCATCAGCCACAATTCCCCGCAGATTTTCAAGACCCACCGAACCCATTATGCCCTTCCATGTCATATCCCCCACGCCCCTGTGATCGGCGAAAAAAAGCTTGGATTTCGAAAATTCAAGAATAAGGCACTCGCCTGGATCTGCAACCGGATGGAGCTTGCAGCGTTCATGCATTTCGGAAAATGCAGGGGACGGCATGCCAAGGCCCAGGGCTCCAATACAATCGACAGATACGCCTAGGGTAGCGAGGGCACTGGCGCAAAGCGGCATGTTTCCTCCAAACCGCCTGAACCGGCGATCAAGGGTCAAAGCGCAGCTTCTTTCCTGCCGCCCGGCCAGAAATTGCCCAAGTGAAGCCATATCGGGAAAAGAAGAGCGTTCATCGGCTTTCAGCCGTGAAACCGTATCGACATAACCGTCAAATCCCATGACGGCCTTTGGCCTTCCCGCTTCCGGCAAAGACAGGAACGCATTCAGCTTCTCATGTTTCATCACGCTTCACCTCATGATCATCGCTATGCGTCATGCTGCATAACCTCATTGTCGGCGTTATGTTTCATATCCGGTCATCCGCATTCGCCAGCAGTTCGACGATTTCCCTGAGTGTCCCGATTCCCCCGACATTGCCGGGGAAAATAATCAGGGGCATGCCGGGAAACCTGCTTTCATCGCCCGTCATCCAGACGGGGATTCCTGGACTGATTTGCCCCATTACCTTCGCGCGCCTTACCTTGAGGGCTTTGGTCCCCACGTCGCTCGAGGTAATCCCCCCTTTGGTGATGATGAAACTTGGCCGGACCGTCAGGCTGCCGACCAGGCTGGTCAAGGCATCGGAAATCCGCGTGGACACTTCCAGCTGGAGGTCCGGATTGTCAGATTCCAGATCAAACCGTTCCCGCCGCGTATATACAACAATTGTCCTTCCTTTGCGGATTTCCTCTTCACCCGCCTGCGCGATGCGCCGCACCTCGCTTTCAAGGCCATCCGGCTTCAGGACGAGATGCTGGTTGAACTCCATGAACAGAAGGGGTGCCTTGCTGTTCCTCAGTTCTTCCAGCTGCCGGGAAGTCTTGTTCACATGGGAACCAACCAGAATCATTCCGCCGTTGAGGTTTTGCGGCGCAACGAGATCTTCCCTGGTCAGAAGCGGGATGCTCGAGATACCGCCAAGCACTTTCGGAACAGCGGCGGCACTTCGGAACATGAACCGTTTCCCTGATTGCAGCGATATCAGGAAGGCCGTGATGAAGACTTTCACATCCGCATAATCAACGGCATTCACAATGACTTTCCGGAAGCCGGTCACACTGCCAAGCTGCCGGACAATCGCGTCGATCCGCCTGCCGCGAAGGTCTTCCAGTGAAATGTACGTCATGTCCTCCGCCCGGAACATGCCTTTTGTCTTCTCTTCGCACCATTGGCCAAGATGCGAGGCATTGTAGCCAAAAGACCTGTCTTTCGCGAATTCCGTCAGGCCGGCCGGCGTCAGCTGGTTTCCTTCCTTCACGTAATGGATGTTGCCGAGGGTGAAGCGCCCGCCTTCCAGAAAGAAGGGGATGAGGATTTCCCCGTCAAAGCATGTGCCCGCCGCCTGTTCAATCTCCTGCCGCAGCGTTTCGGTTTCCAAAGGATAATGGCCGCGCAAGGTTGAGTCGCTGCGGCTTATCAGGATGAACTCCCTGCCGGTTTCCACTGAAATCCGAACAAGGGTTCGCGCGATTTCGCGATGAGCGGCGGTTGTCTGGGGAACCGTCATGCCCCGGGAATTCGTGAGGATGAAGAACATGCTGCCAGGTTCCTGAAATCCTTCACGGATGCTCTCTTCTTTCCAATCCGTATAGACCGACACGCCGTGAACTGTCTGCACGCCTGTCGGATCATCGTCAAGCACAACGATTTTCTTATTCAGCCGAACCCTCAGATTCTCAAGTTCCCTATCAACCTCTCGTTCATCAACCGGCGGAATTTCGCCCAATATGCCAATGCCCAGCGGGATTGCCTCCATCATGACGATTCCCCCCCGTTCAATTGCTTTTCCACCTTGACGCCGGCCAGCTGTTCGAAATACTGAACCATGCATCCGTGGTCCTCATCCAGATGACCGCCGACCTTCAGCGCCTGCATGATTTCAAGAAGCTGTCCCGTCAGCGGCATCGGCGCATCAATGTCATGGGCGGTAGCCATCACGTTTTTAATGTCCTTGAGGTTGATGGACAGTTTTCCTCCCGGTTTGAAGTTCCTGTTGACCATCATCGGAATTTTCGCATCGAGCACCGCGCTTCCAGCAAGCCCTCCCCTGATGGCCCTGTACACTTTCTCCGGATCGGCCCCGGCCTTGGCCGCCAGGACAAAGGCCTCGGAAACGGCGGCAATCGTCAGGTTCACGATGACCTGGTTGGTGAGCTTTGTAATGGAACCGCTGCCATGGGCGCCAATCAGCACTGCTGAAGATCCCATCAGTTCAAAGTATGGCATGGCACGGTCAAAGTCTTCCTGCGGCCCCCCCGCCATGAACGCCAGTGTCCCGTCAATTGCCTTTGGTTCTCCACCGCTGACCGGGGCATCCACGAATCCGATGCCTTTTTTCGCCAGGATGCCGGCGCATGCGCGGGACTCTGAAGGCGTGACCGAGCTCATGTCGACAACCAGCCCTCCCTGTTTCATCTCTTGAGCAACGCCCTCGATGCCAAACAGCACATCCTTGACGATGGCACCGTTGGGCAGGATGGTGAAGACAATATCGCAGGTGCGGCCCATCTCAAGCGGGGTTGCAGATACCGCGCCCTTGGCTTCCAATTCTTCCACCGCTTTTTGGTCAATGTCATGCACCATGACCGGACAGCCCTTGGCCAGCAGGTTTTTGGCCAT
>CAZFWQ010000250.1:5294-5627 GCA_964522755.1 uncultured Oscillospiraceae bacterium
TCTTGAGTCCCTCCCGTTGTTCCTGTTGTTCCTGTTGTTCCTGTTGTTCCTGTTGTTCCTGTTGTTCCCGTTGTTCCTGTTGTTCATTTGCACATCGCGTGCTGCCATCGACGGCTCCTTGTCCCCATATGCCGCATCCTGCCGTGAGACAGGCCTTCATTCCCTTCATGCCTCGTCTTGACGGTTGGCCAGGTTGTTTCGCCAAGAGTGCAGAGGATGCCAGTTCAGAAGCAGCCTGGCCTTCCTGTTGCTCATCAATCCTTCATATCCGGCAAGCGGTTCACGGAAGTCCCCGACCTCCGGAAACAGGGCTGACATAAGGTCCCTGCTTTT
>CAZFWQ010000251.1:0-5571 GCA_964522755.1 uncultured Oscillospiraceae bacterium
ATGTAGGCATCGTCGATCCATGATCCGATGATGGAAAGCAAACCTGCTTCCAATGCCTGTTTGCGGTCCATTACAGGAATGACCCGCAAATCCGATATCGCATTCACCTCGGATATCACCTCGTCCGATTCCTCCGGTGGCAACTGGCATCCATCATGGCTGTAAACCTTATAGCCGTTGTATTCTTTCGGATTGTGGCTGGCTGTGACCACCACGCCTGCCGCACAGCCAAGGTGCCGCACTGCGAATGACAGTTCCGGCGTGGGTCGCAGACTTTCGAAAAGATAAGCCCTTATCCCGTTCCCAGCCATGACCAGGGCTGTTTCCTCCGCAAACTCCGGGGACTGGTTTCTTGGATCGTAAGCAATGACAACGCCTTTTGAGGACATTCCCGCCCTGATCACGTGATTGGCCAGACCTTGCGAAGCTTTCCTGACAGTATAGCGGTTCATCCGGTTCGTCCCCGCGCCCATGATGCCGCGCATGCCTCCGGTCCCGAATTCGAGGTCACGGTAGAACCGATCCTCGATTTCCTTCTCGTCGGCTGATATGGCCCGCAGTTCTTCCCTGGTGCCTTCATCGAAGCATGTCTCTCCAAGCCAGAGTTCGTATTGACACCGATAATCCATCTGTTTCACCCCGCATGTCCGTAATGGCTGGAACCTGTTTGCATGGAATGGCCGAAATCTGCCCTGAAACGGGCAGTTCAGCAAGGTCACCCCTCTATAGCATGATTCGGTCTATTCTATCCGCCATGCCGTCCGGACGTGTGGTGACAACCACTGCGTTGAGCTGCGTGCGCCCTTCGGCCGGTTCAAACTGTGCCGGCATGGAGGTGAGGAACTTCTGCAGGACAGTTTTTGCATCGACGCCTATAATGCCGTCAGCCGGTCCTGTCATCCCTACATCGCTTATATAGGCGGTTCCTTTCGGGAGAATGCGGTTGTCCGCCGTCTGCACATGGGTATGTGTGCCGATGACCGCGGCGGCACGTCCGTCGGCGTACATGGCAAGGGCCAGCTTCTCCGACGTGGCTTCCGCGTGGAAATCCACAAGGATGATATCGGCCTGCCCACGTAATGCCTGCAGTTCCCGGTCAACAATCTGGAAAGGGTCATCCAGGGGGATGTCCATGTAGATGCGTCCCATCAGGTTCACGACGCCCAGCCGCATCCCGTTTTTCTCAACCAGGGTCCGCCCTTTGCCGGGAACCCCTTTCGGATAGTTTGCCGGACGGATCAGCCTGGGATTCGCTTCGATGATGTTGAGGATTTCCTTGCGCGACCAGGTATGGTTGCCCATGGTGATGACGTCGACGCCTGACTTGAATAGGTCGTCTGCAGTGGCGAAGGTGATGCCGCGCCCTGCAGCCGCATTTTCCCCGTTCGCCACGATGAAGTCCGGCCTATACCGATCGCGGAGATTGGGCATGCTCGCGGCAAGCATTTCCCGGCCCGGCTGCCCGAAGATGTCTCCGATGAATAGAATGGTCACGTTTGTTCCGTCCTTTCATTGCCGCTGCAGCACTCACCCTGTCCAGGCCCGTCGCGGATAAACAAAAAGCGTGTTGCCACGCTTCCTGTCCTTTTTTTGTTCATATCATCCAGAATCATCGCAGAAATGATTACTTTGCGTATTCGACCGCCCGTGTCTCGCGGATGATGTGGACCTTGATCTGTCCGGGATACTCCATTTCGCTCTCGATGCGCTTGACGATGTCCCTGGCCACCAGAATCATGTTCTCGTCAGAGACCAGTTCCGGCTTCACCATGATGCGGACTTCGCGCCCGGCCTGGATGGCGAATGACTTTTCAACTTCAGGGAACGCATTGGCGATTTCTTCCAGCTTCTGCAGCCGTTTTACATAGGTTTCCAGCGTTTCGCGCCGTGCCCCGGGACGTGCGGCCGAAATCGAATCTGCCGCCTGCACCAGCACGGAGATGACGGACGTCGCTTCCACATCGCCGTGATGGGCCATGACGGCGTTCATCACTTCATCGCTTTCGCGGTATTTTCTCAGGATGTCCGCGCCGATGGAGACATGGGACCCTTCAATTTCATGGTCTACGGATTTTCCTATGTCATGCAGCAGGCCCGCCCGCTTCGCAAGAGTGATGTCTTCACCAAGCTCGGCCGCCATCAGCCCTGTCAGATGCGACACTTCGATGGAATGAGCCAGGACGTTCTGGCCATAGCTGGTACGGTACTTGAGACGTCCCAAAAGGCGGATCACTTCAGGATGCAGGCCGTGCACGCCGGTTTCAAACGTTGCGCGATCTCCTTCTTCCCGGATGATGTTCTCTACTTCCTTCTTTGCTTTCTCGACCATTTCCTCGATGCGGGCCGGGTGGATTCGCCCATCCACGATGAGCTTTTCCAAGGCGATGCGGGCCACTTCGCGCCGAATCGGGTCAAACCCGGAAAGAATGACTGCTTCCGGTGTGTCGTCGATAATCAGATCGATGCCCGTGAGGGTTTCCAGGGTGCGGATGTTTCGGCCCTCGCGACCGATGATGCGGCCCTTCATTTCATCACTGGGCAGCGCCACGACGGATACCGTGATTTCCGAGGCATGGTCGGCGGCGCACTTCTGTATGGCCGTGGAAAGGACTTCCTTCGCCTTCCGGTTCCCGTCTTCCTTGGCGCGGTCGTATATGTCCTTGACCAGGATGGCGGCTTCATGCTTCACTTCATCTTCAATGTTGCTGAGCAGGTACTGCTTTGCGTCTTCAGTCGTGAGTCCGGAGATGCTCTCAAGCTTTTCCATCTGCTTCTGGCAGATCTCTTCGATATCCGCCTGGCGCACCTCTATGTCTCGGATTTGCCTGTTCAGGGCTTCGTCCTTCTTTTCGAGGGTGTCCATTTTCTTGTCGACGGTTTCGTCCTTCTGCTGAAGGCGGCGTTCCGTCCGTTGAATTTCCAGCCTGCGCTCCCGAACATCCTTTTCCAGTTCCAACCGGCTCTTGTGGATTTCTTCCCTTGCTTCCACAAGCGCATCGCGCTTGCGGCTTTCCGCTGCCTTCTCCGCTTCCGATATCAGGCGCTGGCTTTCCTTTTCAGCACTTTCAAATTCCGACTCCGCTTTTTGTTTTCTGTCTTCATAGCCTTTATTGTAAGACTTTTTCACCCGAGGCATTAAAACGAGTGTGGAAGCAGCTGCGCCAACAGCAAGACCCATGGCTAAAAACAATACCCAAAACAAGACCTCGATTTCCCTCACCTCTTTCATCTTTTGCAGTGTCCTGGTTTCTCCTCGCAGCCCTCCACAGTGTTAGCTTCACCCGTATACGTGCGTTAAGGCGGGGGATCCGCCACTTCCCGAAGGATGCGGTGAGATTCAGGACCCCGCTGATTCATGCTTTACATGGCATTTCATCCAATTTCAAGTCAACGTGCCACCCTCTGTGAAACAGACCGGTTCCCGCTTCGCGCACGAAACGGAATCGCCCGGATTCATAGGTTGCGGCGACTACTACCATTGTATCCATGTTTCATATTGATGTCAAGAAACGGCGTCATCAACTGTTGACGTCAACTACGGCCATGCGTGCGGCTTTCAGGGTGTTCGCGAGCAGCATGGCCCGGGTCATGGGTCCTACGCCGCCCGGAACGGGCGTGATCCAGGAGGCTTTTTCCGAAACGGAATCGAAATCCACGTCTCCGACCATCTTGCCGGACGCGTCCCGGTTGATGCCGACATCGATCACCACGGCGCCCTCCTTGACATAGGATGCGTCTATCATTTTCGCACGGCCGATGGCGGCTACGAGGATGTCGGCGCGGGAACACACTTCCTTCAGGTTCTTTGTCCTGGAGTGGCATATCGTGACCGTCCCATTTGCCTGGAGCAGAAGCAGGGCCATGGGCTTTCCGACGATGTTCGAGCGGCCGGCCACCACGCATTCCTTCCCGGCCACCTCGATTCCGGCATCCTTCAGAAGGGCCATGACGCCGGCCGGAGTGCATGGCAGGAAGTCCTGGATGCCAATCAGCAGCTTGCCCGCGCTCATTGGATGGAAGGCGTCCGCATCCTTTGCGGGATTGATTCGTTCAAGAATCCTGGATTCATTCATGTGGGAAGGAAGCGGCAGCTGCACGAGGATTCCGTGGACGTCAACATCTGTATTGAGGCGGTCAATCAGATCAAGCAGTTTGTCCTCCGGCGTTTCTTCCGCAAGGGCGAATTCGAAAGAACGGATGCCGACCTCGGCGCAGTCTCTTTCCTTCATTGTCACGTAGGACCGCGAAGCGGGATTGTCCCCGACAATCACAACAGCGAGACCGGGGACGAGGCCATCTGCCTTCATGGCATCCACTTCAACCTTCATTTTCATTTTCAGCCGTTTCGCCAAATCATTTCCATTGAGCAGTTTTGCGGCCATGACTGTGACCTCCTTCTCATGGTCCGGACAAGCATCCTTGCACGTGACCGGTAAAATCATCCCTGCTGCCTGTGCATTCGAGGGGGAATCAGGCAATCCGGGCCATATCCGACCAAATCGAGCCTGCCGGTTTCTCTCAGTGCCATCATCACATATGTCCGGTTTTTGGGATCATCATACTGCAGCAATGCCCTCTGCATGGCCTGCTCCCTGGCTGAACGCGGCACATGGACCGGTTCCATGCTGCGCGGATCGAACCCGGACCAGTACATGGCTCCGGCCAGCGTGCCCGGGATCGGGATGAACTGCTGGACCTGATCGGGCACCCTGCCTGAACGCCTGATGTGAACAGCCAGTTCAACCGCATCCTGCAAGGTGGAACCCGGGTGCCCGGATATGAAATAGGGAACCAGGAACTGTTCCATTCCCGCTTTTTCATTGGCAGCCCGATACTGCCTTACAAACCTGTCGTAGACGTCCTGCCCGGGCTTGCCCATGCAGGACAGGACGCGATGGGAGACATGTTCCGGCGCCACTTTCAGTTGTCCGCTGACATGGTGCTTCACCAGCTCCGGAATGAACGCACCCCCGGGATCGAGCAGCGCGAAATCATAACGGACGCCGGAGCGTACGAATGCTTTTTTTACCCCGCCCACATTCCGGACCTTTCTCAAGAGGGACAGGTATGCCTCATGAGATGTGTCAAGGTGCCTGCACGGCTTCGGGAAAAGGCATTCCCGATGTGCGGATGCGCCGATTTCCAACTGCTGCCGGCAGGAAGGCCTGTGGAAATTTGCCGTGGGACCGCCGACATCATGGATATATCCTTTGAATCCGGGCTGTCTTGTGAGAAGTTCAGCTTCCGCGACCACTGAATCATCGCTGCGGGCCTGGACAATCCGGCCCTGGTGGAAACTGATGGCGCAGAATGTGCAGCCTCCGAAACAGCCGCGATGGCTCGTGATGGAGAACTCCACTTCTGCCAGCGCCGGGACGCCGCCGTCACGATCATATGCCGGGTGCCATTTCCTGGCGTAGGGAAATGCGTACAGCCTGTCCATCTCCTGTTCCGACAGAGGCTTCTGGGGCGGGTTCTGCACAACGTACCGCCCATCCGGCGCCTTCTGCGCGACAGGCTTGCCACGGATGGGATCCTGTTCCCAGTAGGCCATCATGAACGCACGCGCAA
>CAZFWQ010000252.1:0-325 GCA_964522755.1 uncultured Oscillospiraceae bacterium
TGGAATATGCCATCGCTGATAATCGACACACCCGCCACGCCGGAAGGGCCGAGTACTTTTGTGTTCCCGACAGGAGTCCGATGTACCCATCCATCTCCGATATCCGCTTCATCCTCGAAGCCGAAAATCCCTTGAATAGAACGTCTCGTCACCTTATCAAAAAGATCGATGGTTCCGGATGCATTCACCGTGACTGACAGGAATTCATTTTCCATCGTCCTGGAGCTTTTTCGCTGCGTACCCGGATGACGAACAGCGATTCGTTCCGGATTATATGCATATCCATATGGCTCCGCATGATCAGGCGGTAGGAATTCATATGAAA
>CAZFWQ010000252.1:335-2666 GCA_964522755.1 uncultured Oscillospiraceae bacterium
GCTGTGTATCCGAATGAAGGAATTCTGGCGTGGAATGCAATCCTGTAAAGGTCAACCACCTCCGCCTGCGGAAACCGTGATTTGTGAAACAGCGTATTCACCTGACGCTTTTTGAGCGATATGATCTGATAGGGAACTGCACAACCGCTTTCATTATACAAAACGAATGGAGCGGGGGCATCTGTCCGGGCAGCCACTTCAATGTCTGCGGCCATCGTTCCTTCAAAAGCATCTTGACATGAATGGAACAGCACAAGGACTCTGGAGCCCGGTAGTGATGAAGTATCGATTTGTGCTGCCATGTTTCGGAGGCAATCATCCAGAATCATCCTTCCGATGTGTTGACATTGATCGAACCGGTAAATCATGTCCTTATGCACTTCAGTCATCGAACAGCCCCCGATGGAATCGTGCGGATGATTTTTCAGGAGATATGTCCATGCCATATCCATGTATGCCGCTGGATACTCCTTGAAATAGGGCTTATGACGTGCCTTGCGACTCGAGTCAAACGATAGTTCGGGGTGTGCGGTCTTTTTATTGTGCGCGGATGCGAATACACTCCATGGTTCGCACCAGTTCTGAAGCAGGTTTTCACAACGCTGGTTGTATTGCTTCAAGGGCACACGGGAAGAAAGAACATTTCCCAGGACCAGGTTGTTCATGCCTTTGATGCCCGGTTCCCTCAGTTCGCCAACAATCACAGGAAGAACACCAACTTCCTTTTCAAGCAAAGTGACGTAATCTTCCAGCAGAGCATGAATGATCTCCGTATCGGGGTCCACTTCTTGCAAAACATCAAATAACCATGGCAACTTCACCTCGACATCGATGTTGTCGACCCCGTCCATCATGAGTAGTAGCGGGGTGGTCGCTCGTTCGGTGATGTATTGAAGATGTTCAAGGTATCTTTCTCTTAATTCTGCAACGTCATAATCTCTTCCAAAGAAAGGCCAGCGGATGGCGAAGTAAAAGTCACTATACCCTCTGTCCTCATCTCGTTTCAGCCCCAGGATGCGGCTTCCGTCCGGTGATTCCCAGAGAAACTCAGACTGCATATAATCACCCATACCCCTGAATACAACCGCACTTCCGATGCCGAATCCTCTGAGAATCTGTGGAAACTGGCTTGTATGCCCGAAGATATCGGTGACATAACCTACTTTCATAGTCTTCGCCCCAAATCGTCTTGCAATGGCATGCCCTTTCGCAAGATTCCTCACAAGGCTCTCTCCACTTGGGATGGCTTCATCGGGCATATTGTACCAAGGACCGACGATCAGACGTCCTTCCTGAACTAGATGTTCCAGTCGCATGCGGTTTTCCGGTCTGATCGCGAGATAGTCTTCCAATACAATCGTCTGCCCGTCGAAGTGGAAATATCGGTATTTCGGCTCTGACTCGAGAACTTCGATCAGTTCATCCACCATGTCAACGAGACGCTTGCGAAACAACTGGAACGGCTGATTCCACTCCCGATCCCAATGCGTATGGGATACGACAAACACTTGTCTTTTCATAAGTCATCCTTTCAGCAACAAATACTGTTCTATTGATTGCCTGTGGGGGTCTTTCAATGAATGCCATGAACAATTTCCCGACCTATAAACCGACGAGGTATTTGAAATGAATTATTCTGCGAAGAAACGGCAGTCAAGATCAGGCAAGAACATCATGATCGCTTCCCGAGTTGGGAGTATACCCAATTCCAATTCAATGGTGCGCGCTTCCCCGGACTCCAGATGATCGAGTTCCTTTTCCCGTCTTGCAGCTGATTGGCCAATGGGTCTGCAATTCCCTGGTTCCAGAGCCAGTACGTAATCCTGGCACTGCATGTTCTTCCATTCCGTAAAGAATGGCAAGCTTGATAATTGATATCGCAAATAAATGCCATACTGCATTCTTTTATTAATCACAGCCAGTGTCACCAAGCCATTTCGATCTGCAGTCATCTTGTGAAAAAAAACCTGGGGATATGCGATTGCAGAAGGTTCTTCGAATGTATGAAAATGATCGACCTCCTTCTTGGATTCCGGATCGCGTGAAATCGTGGATGCAACCGGTGCAAGAAACAGGCTGTCATCGGCAATCAAAGGATGGCCGAGATTGATATGGTACAACAGCATCAGTGGTATTTGACGAAATCCCTGATTTGTGATGCAATCAGTGATTCGGATTGAGTCTTCTCCCGCAAATGCCTGGATCTTCCGATGAAACAACAGATTTTCTTCATATAGAACCGACTCTTTCATGACCCCTTCCACTTCAAAGAGAAGGTCATCACCTTTCCAGACTGTCCTGCTGCAGATCGCTTCACCTGGGGTATTGGAT
>CAZFWQ010000252.1:2676-5567 GCA_964522755.1 uncultured Oscillospiraceae bacterium
TTGGAAAGACCACAGGTCGTCAAAAGGCCACCCCCGAAGTTACGCAGCCATTCATCCCCCATTGGGCTATAGAAGAAGGGGGAAGCAATACCGGATTTTGATTGGAAAGCAATCGGGCGACCTTTATGCTCAGCCATCCCTATATCCAAACCCCGGTCATTCAGAACAGTGAAGCATAAACCGCTTCCCGTTCTGATCTCAAAGGCATCAACGCCTTTGGCTCTCCCTTCGGCAAGCATCACTCTGCGTATCCCTGCAAACTGGCCAATATCTCCAAAGTACCGTCGAATTTCTTCACGACTATAAGTTTTCCCATATAGCATCATAAGTATTTACACCGATGGGCTTCGTCAGCGAATGCTTCGATCAATCCGGGATCCGCATCGAAAATCTGTCGATTGAGTGCAGACAGCAGACGTTCTCTTGCATTCATGCTCAAATCTCCTGATTTATCCTGAAAGTCCGAATTTCGTAAGGCTTCAGATTAACGACCATGTCCAGCCCACAAATCGAATCACCTATCGCATCCCCCAGAAGGTTCGTCTCGACAATCCCCATGATTTTGTGCGAAAAAGTGATATGGACATCTTCCGCCGTGTTACCTGTGGTCTCATATATTCGCAGCAATAGATCTTTCCCTTTTTTACGGACTGAAGAACCCATCACCTGGGCACTATCAACATTGATGAAGCTCTGTCTGGACGGCAACTCGCCTGCATGGACCGACGTCTTGCGTACGATCAGCGGGTGATTCATCTCTGACCCCTGCTGTGGCAATCGGGCAGCCCGCCAATCTCCCTGATGTGGAACAAGTGCATAACGGAATTGATGGGGGACATTGATTTCATGGCCACCATCCGATGAGTTTGAAGAATCGAATCCTCCCACATCCCCATAACCGACAAAGCTTGTACACTTCATTATGGATAAAAGCATCTTGTCATCAATAACGGCATTGCCCGGCAATCCACAGTTCAGTACGCCTAATCCCTTGCCTGGTTCCGAATAGTCAGCCCAGTTGAGGGCCGGGTATTCACCTTCCGGACGCTCCAGGCTTCCAAAGGGAATCTCATTAGTAATGGTGCCCTTTCGGATCGTTGTAGGAAATGCGATGCGATACCGGACGTTCTTTTCCCGATTCAACAGATCGCTTTCAATCTCGATCCGCCTGATCCCAGTCAACAGCCGAATCGTCGTCGTAAACTCATATTGTTTGATTTTCTGGGAGAAAACGAATTCCGTGGTGACTTCCTTCTCCCTGATGCTTACAGTTCCACCGCTTTCGATGGACAGGGCTGTTCCGGATTGATTCATCCTAAGCGGATGCATCTGTTCAATCGGCCGGATGGCGCCTCCACGCAGCGGTGTGCCGATCTCCCAGAAATCACCGTTGTCTTCATCACTCACCAGCATATTCCCAAAGGGAACGTCAGGATCGATCATTTCGATGCCTGTTTCTTTCAGAACCAGGCTGGTCATGCATCCTTTCCATAAATCAACCCGAATCCGGTAGAAATCATTTTCCATCACAGCTTCGTTCAATTCCTGCATGCCATAGGTCTTTCCTGTTTTATACGGATTTTGACAATCAGCCCTACAGTTTTTAACCACACTGAAAACTTCATATCCCAGTGCTGGAACCGATGCAATGAACAGCAATCGGGCTTGGCGGATGGCGCCATTCGGATAACGATCAAGGACGTCGACTTGTGTCGGCACGGAAATGCCGCAGCTGCTCAGGACGGCGACCTGGAAAACATCATCCTCTTCAAAAGCGATATCTGTTTTTGCTTGATCCGTCCGTTCCCAGCAAAGAGAATTGAAGACAGCAACGGGGATCCCCTCGACACGGGTATCAATCCGTGTGACTAGGAAATCGAGGCTCTCCTCCAATGCCAGTCTTGCAAGGTTCTCAGCCTGGACATAGCGTTTCTGCACATTTTCAAAAACATGGTCCATTTGGACTCCGCCAATGACATCATGGACCTGGTTGAACAAAACCGGTTCCCAGGCATCATGAATTTGGCGGGTCCGATCTTCGCAGCCGAGAATTGCCGCCAATCCGTTCCATGCCTCGACATCGTACAGAAGGCTCTCCATAAGGCGATTCTGCTGTTTCATGCGAATTCTGGCGCTATAGCAGCCCTGGAAAACCGGATTGAAGTCATCCGTTATGACATCTAGTTTTGGTTTATCCTTGAGAACAGCCGCAATGAATTGTTTCGGTGTGCCAACAGCCAAATCAAATGGTCTTTTCGGATCGTCATTCCATTTGCGGACGAACGCTGTGTCATGGCGGACAGGATGGGTGAAATCCCCTCCTTCCGGAGCTGCCAGAATACTTGAAGCGGCAAACGGCTTAAGCCTTCGGTAGCACTCAAGAACAAAATCATGGAATCCCTGATACCAATTTGGTGATCCTGAGAAAACAATATAATGTCCCGGCATCCAGTGTGTCAGAATAAGGGTGCCATCTATGCCCTGCCAGTAAAACTCAGAGTGCGCGACATTGGCAACACGCGCAAAGAAGTAGGAATCGAAACCGCATTTCTTCATGATCTGAGGCATCTGCCGGCAATGTCCGAAGGTATCGATCATCCAGCCGGTTTTGACTTCCGTCCCCAGCATCTGCCGATAATAGCCCTTGCCAAACTCAAACTGGCGCACAATGGATTCACCGGACGTTACGTTGAGATCGGCCATGACATGCATTCCGCCGATAATTTCCAAGCGTCCCTGACGAACCATGTCCTGAAAGGTTTCGGCACATTCGGGGTAAGCTTGCAGGAAAGCTCCTACATATGCGGACTGATCAAGGCTGTAATGATAATCCGGATCACTTTTCAGCAAATTCAATGCATCGATAATAACCTTGTAGCCGACTTCCAGAT
>CAZFWQ010000253.1:0-5558 GCA_964522755.1 uncultured Oscillospiraceae bacterium
CTGCTTTGCAGCCCGGGTCTTCTGTTTGACTGACCTGCAAAATGAATTTTTCGATCATCCTTTATTGGTTTGACGAATTTCAATAGACTTTTGCTCTTTCCGGATGTGGGACAGGTGGTTTACAATACGATCAGCATATCTTTGGCCAAAATTATACTCGGTTTGATCATACCGTTGTTGTTTGCACTCCTTCTCAATGAGACACGGTTTAAATTATTCAAACGCTCAGTTCAAACCATCGTATATTTGCCATATTTTCTATCTTGGGTTGTTTTGGCTGTTATGTTCAACAATGTTTTCTCTTATACTGGCATCATCAATATGATTGGTTCACTCTTTGGCCAAGAACCCATTATGTATATGATCAACAATCAGGCATTTAAGCCGATCATTATCTGGACTGATACTTGGAAAAATTTTGGATATGGTGCAATCATCTATTTAGCTGCGATCACAAGTATTGACCCAAGTCTTTATGAGGCTGCCGAAATTGACGGGGCCAACAAAATGCAAAAAATATTCCATGTCACGCTGCCTTCAATCATGACCGTCATTATTCTTATGACGACTTTATCTTTGGGAAATATTCTGAATGCTGGATTTGAACAGATATTCGCAATGGCCACACCCTTGGTTTACAGATCTTCTGACATCATTGACACATACGTATATCGGATGGGTCTAGTTAATCTGCAATACAGTTTTGCCACTGCGGTCGGCTTGTTAAAATCAATAGTCAGCTTCATCCTGATCACAATATCCTATGTGCTGGCCGATAAGTATGCGAGATACAGAATATTCTAACGAGAGTGAGAATGATTTTGAAGAAGATAAAGCTGTATGATGTTGTTATTATTCTGGTTCTTTCCATCATTGCATTCACCTGCATTATTCCGATTTTGAATGCATTGGCCATATCTTTCAGTGACAAAACAAGCGCTGCCGCAGGCCGCGTGGTTTTTCTTCCGGTCAATTTCAACACATCATCCTATTCTCAAATTCTGAAAGAGGGTAGTTTTTTCACAGCATTTTGGGTTTCCACTAAAAGGGTGGCATTGGGTGGATTCATTAATATAGTGCTTGTGGTTTTGACAGCGTTTCCGCTATCGAAAGAAACAAGTACGTTTCGGCTCAGAAATGTATATATGTGGATAATGGTTTTCACCATGCTATTCAGTGGGGGTTTGATTCCGAGTTTCATTCTGGTCAAAAGTCTGGGGTTATTGGATACAATCTGGGCACTTGTTCTCCCTGGGGCCGTACCGGTTTTCAGTGTGATTCTCCTCATGAATTTTTTTAAGGGAATTCCAAAATCCATGGAAGAGGCGGCTGTCGTTGATGGTGCGAATCCGATAACCATCTTGATTTTGATTTTCATTCCACTCGCCATGCCATCCATTGCGACTATTTCCCTATTCTCCATAGTCGGACACTGGAATGCCTTTTTTGATGGGAAGATATATATCAATAATTTGAGGAACCAGCCATTGTCCACCTATATCCAGTCCCTTACCGTGGTGCTGAACATGCAGGCCCTTCAGAGTATGCGGCCTGATGAAATAATACGCAGACTTGAGATGTCCAACTTGACTTTCAATTCAGCAAAGGTCATCATTTCCATGATTCCGATCCTGATTATTTACCCATTGCTGCAAAGGTACTTTGTAACGGGAATTGTCATGGGTGCCGTCAAGGAATAACAGCTGAAATACCATGTGGCTTACCAATGATATCGTTAACATCGGAGGATGAGGCGTGCAAACAGGAAAACAAGTTATCACCGCAGCCATTGAGTTTTCCATACCGGACAGATTGCCCGTTATCTTCGATACCCTTGGGGTCAGTGATGTTGGCTGGATTAATTGGAACCAGATTGGTACAGGTGATCACACTCAAAAACTTACCTATGATGAATGGGGTTGCGGGTGGAGCCGCAGCAATGTGAAAAACATGGGGCTTGTGAACGAGCATCCGTTGAGTTCCTGGGATAAAATCGACACTTTTCGATGGCCCGATCCCGAAGACCCAAGGTTTTATGTAGGAATGGAACGGAAATTTAAAGGTTCTGAAGGGAAATACTTGGGGACTGACATTTTCATGTTGCTTTTTGAGCGGATGCATGCATTGCGTGGATTTGAAAACATGATGATGGACCTATACCTTGAGCGTGAAAATATTGAGATGCTGGCTGACAGAATTGTTGAATTCAATCTGACTATCATTCGAGAAATTTCATCGCGTTTTCCGGGGGCCATCCAAGGGTTCTCCTTCTCAGACGATTGGGGGACAGAAGAGCAGCTGATGATAAACCCTTCCTTATGGAAGGAATTTTTCAAACCCCGCTATCAATTGATCTTTGATGCATGTAAGCAAGCAGGATGGCACGTTTGGATGCATTCATGCGGTAAGGTAAATGACATCATCGGCGACCTGATTGATATTGGACTGGATGTCATCAATTTGCAGCAACCCACTCTTTTAGGCATTGAAGAAATTGGAAAACGCTACGCCGGGAAACTGTGTTTTCTATCTCTCTGTGATATTCAAAGAACCTTGCCATTTAGGGACCAGGCTTATATTGAGGCTGAAGCCCAACTGCTCATTGACAAATGGGGAACTGACAAGGGTGGGTTCATCTTGGGAGATTATGGTGACGGGGATGCTATCAATGTACCTGCATGGAAAAAGCAGATCATGTTTGATGCATTCATGAAGGCCGACAGGTGGAAACCCAGAAAATGATTATTCACAGGGGAGTATGCAAGTGCTTTCATCAAAAGAGAGGCTGCTCAGGTGCATCAGGCATGAACCCATAGACAGGGTGCCCATAACGACCTATGAACTGGTGGGCTGGAATGCGAAGGCCTGGGAAAACAGCGAACCGTCCTATGGTAAGCTGATGGACGCAATCAGGGAACATACGGACTGCATCTACCTGCTGGACCCCGCATACCTGTACGGGAAGAACGACAACATGAAAACGAGGGTATGGCGGGAAGGCGCAAGCACATTCAGGGAAACAAGTTTTCTGACAGGAAAAGGCGTGCTGACGTCCCTTGTGAGGACAGACGACAGAATCAAGACGGGATGGGTGCTCAAGCATTTGCTGGAAGACGTTTCCGATATTGAAACGTTTCTGGAAATCAATATTCCCCCCAAGGAACTTGACTTTTCCTATTTTTTTGAACAAAAGGAACTTCTCGGCGACAAGGGCCTCATGATGATATCGGTTCCCGATCCGATTTGTGATGCGGCCGACCTGTTCGGCATGCAGAATCTGCTTATCCATTCCATCACGGAGACAGAGCGCATCAAGGATTTTCTTGACTTGTTGTATGCGAAGCAGGCAATCGTTCTGGACAGGATTCTGGAAGAGGATGTGAAAGACACAATCATCCGAATCTATGGTCCTGAATATGCCACGCCGCCCTACCTGCCGAATCGCTATTTCTTCGATTTCGTGACCTGCTACCTCATTGAAATGTGCAGGAAAATCAAAGCGGCGGGCGCCATGCCAAGAATTCACAGCCATGGGAAAATCAGAAGCGTGCTCGATCAGTTCGCGATGACGGATGCAATGATGATCGAGCCTTTGGAACCGCTCCCGGACGGAGACATCCCGCTGAAGGAAGTGAAGAGGCTTTATGGGGACAGATTCTGCCTCATCGGGAATATGGAGCTGAAGGAACTGGAGCTGTCGGACCCGCATCGGATTGATGAGCTGGTCAGGGGAATCATGGAGGATGCCAAAGAGGGAAGCGGTTTCATGCTGATGCCGACAGCCGCGCCGATCAACATCCCGCTCGCTGAAAAAACAGAGCGCAATTATCTTCAGATGATCGAGAGTGCGCACAAGTATGGGAAGTATTGAGTATCAAGACACATGCCGGCGATATCAGCAAGGAGATGAAACGTGAAAACCAATCAAATGACAAGCAGTGAAAGGCTATATGCCGTGATGACCGGGGGAATGCCAGACAGGCCTCCTGTTCTGGGCGGCTGGATCGCGAACCCTGCGCTGCTCGCAGAGGTCAGCGGCGTCACGATGGCAAAATACAGGGAAGACCCTGTAGCCACATCGATCAGCGCATACCGGAAACTTGGGACGGACGGCGTGCTCGGAATTTTCGTGCCGAAACATTTTGATGATTTCCGATGTGTGGATCATGATACCTATAACCATGCCGAGGGAAGCTTTTCGCTTGAAGAGACGGTTGCATTCATCGACAGAATGCCGGGCCCCGATGAATTTGAAAAGACATTTGACTATGATGGGGAATACGATGCCTTCAAAAAGGATATCCTGTTCCATCAGGCGATGTGCGGCGACATGCAGTATATCCCGCCCATGTGGGGCGCGGGAGCCAAGGTGACCTGGTATCAGGACTTCGGTTATGAGAATTACTTCATGATTATCGGCCTCTATCCGGATAGCGCGGAGAAATTGATGGAAGTGGGCGGCGCAAGGGGCAGGTGCATGTCCAAAATCATCGTCAGGGCGGTAAAGGACGGCATATATCCTCCGGCGGTGCTGCTTGGTGAAGATATCTGCACGCAAAGAGGTCCCATGATTTCCCCGGAATTTCTTGAAAGATACTATGCGCCGCAGCTTGAATATGGACTGGAACCATTGCTGGAAGCCGGCATCAAGCCAGTCTGGCATTGCGACGGCGATGTACGGCCCATGCTGGACATGCTGATTGCCTGCGGCGTGCGGGGATTGCAGGGCTTTCAGCCGGAATGCGGCATGAACATAGATTTTGTCGCTTCGAAAAGAACCAGGGAAGGCAATCCGCTGCTGATCTATGGCCCGCTCGCCGTGACGACTGAACTTCCCGTCTGCACGCCGCTGGAGATCAGGAAAAAAGTAAGGCATGCCATCGACGTTTGCAAGGGCAATGCCGACCTGGTGTTCTTCACGTCCAACACAATCAATCCGGACATTCCCCTGGAAAACCTTATGGCCATGTATGAAGCCATTCAGGAATGAAATATCGCGGAGGCGCGCCGATGATACGTGCAGGCAGGAATGCCCATGTCGCTGATGCGCAACGCAAACCAATCATTCACTGATAAACTGTGTAATTTTACCGGTTGTTTCACTTAGATTTTTTTCATCATCTCAAGCACTTGCTTCATTTGCTCGAGGACATAGGTATCGCAAGCCCCTTCCCGGCAATACATCGCGCAGCGGTCTTCGCAAAATGCGACTGCTTTCCTGATATCAATCGGTTTTGGCGTTTCCCCCGCCAATCGGATGAAGTTGCCCGAGTATATTTTATTCAAAACGTCCCTCTCAAGGTAAATCCCTTGAATATCTTTGCCCCAGCCTTGCATTGAACCCTTGTTTTCTAAAAAACTCCGGACTGTCGAAACGTTTTCCCTTGCGGATTGTATCTTTTCAGCTGCTGTAAGGTCGTTTCCCCATCCGTTGTCTGTTCCGAACAGAATGCGGTCCTGATATTTCGTGACGAAATCGTGCCAGTCTTTCGGCCTTGTGGAGAAATTGCCGTACATTTCCCGTCCGGGTGTGATATCGAAGGAAACGGAGGGCCAAC
>CAZFWQ010000254.1:0-5536 GCA_964522755.1 uncultured Oscillospiraceae bacterium
ACCATCCACCAGAAAAACAGGAAAAACACGTCGTTGATGGCCATTCCCACGGCCTGCGTGAGGAAGCTGACCCGGTATTCCATGGCAGAAGCAAGGTTGGTGAGGAAATAGTCCCATATCAACCGAAAATGGGACGTCACGGCCCTCCCGGGACCTTGCGCGGCGAGGGCCGGATTGTCCTGTTTGTTCATATTCCGCATCACCTGCTTTTCCACACGCTGACGCACCTGTTTTGACGCGTGCAGACTCTTTTTCTTCTCATCCGCCGTTCGCATGAACCCTCTTCACCCCCTTTCCGTAGACAAGGTATGCCAATCCAAAAATCACGATGCCGTACAGCATCTGCACCGGCATCAATTGGGCGGCGGCTTCCCATGAAAAGGTGGACGCCAGCCGGGCCGGGGCGTACATAATGTATGGATATGGCAGGAACAGCGCGATGCCGTGCAGCCAGCCCGGCAGCATTTCAAGGGGGAGGAACAACCCGAGCATGTAGGCAAGTTTCTGGGAAATCCACCAGAATGCCGAATTGTCCTCGGTCCAAAAGGACGACAGCCCGATGAGCGCCTCCATGGACAGGCTCAGGAACAGCCCGAGCAGGACGGACAGCGCCATGAACGGCAGGTACGCCGGCCGGAAACCTTCCAGAGGGCCCACAAGGAGCATCGCCATGCCGAACCCGATGGGGATGTTGACGGACAGCCGCAGAAGCACCTGTCCAAATGCGTCCGCATACAGGCTGGTGAGATAATGATAGGGCCGCAGGAGCTGTATGGCGATGTCGCCCGAACGGATGTCGCCGTTGAGGCGCTCCATGATGTCGCTGCGCGTCAGCGTGACGATTTCAGCCACCGTGTAATACCACAGCAGCCGGTTCAGGCTGTATCCGGCAACCTGTCCGCGGCTTCCCGCCACTTTCTCCCACAGCTGCAGGAACATGAACAACACCAGTCCGAGAAAGAGCGAGCCGAATATGAAATCGCGCGTATACACGGTGCTGTTCTGCATGGCAGTACGCATCACCGCGCCGTATTTCCTTAAGAACCGCTTCATGTCGACCCGCCTCCTCCCTGTTTGCCTACACCTGCCTGCCGTGGGTTTGCTTCTGTCGGCTATACGGTCTCTGCCTCAGCCGGGAAGTCGCTTCCGCCAGTTGACTGGCTTCCACCTGATCCCTGCTGAAAGATCGCGGAAATGATTTCTTCCATCGGCATGTCGGATATGGTCACGTCCGCCACTTCACCCACAGCCATGATCCGGGCCATTGTCCCGTGCATGGAATTTGACAGGGCGTCCACCTCCAGCACGGCTTCGTTGTCCTTGCACTGCAGTATGGTGAAGCCGGAAAGCGATTCCCTGTCAATGCTCGTGACATACTGCACCCGGATTATCTTTTTTCGCAGGTAGCTGCGCTTGATTTCCGATATGGTGCTGTCCAGGACGGTCCGACCGTGGTTGATGATGACGGCGCGCCGGCACAGCTGTTCCACGTCTCCGATATCATGGCTTGTAAGGAAAACGGTGACGCCTTCTTCCCGGTTGATGCGGCGAATCATCTCCCGGATTTTCGCCTTCACAACCACGTCAAGACCAATCGTGGGCTCATCGAGAAACAGGATTTCCGGCCGGTGCAGCAGAGACGCGGCCACTTCGCAGCGCATGCGCTCCCCCAATGACAGCTTGCGGACCGGCGTCTTCAGGTACTCGCCTATCTCCAGCAATTCCACCAGCGCATCAAGGCGCTTTTGCAAAACAATTCCATCCACATCATAAATGGCGCCGAGAAGGCGGAAACTGTCCAGCGCAGGCAAATGCCAGTAGAGCATGGATTTCTGGCCAAACACGCTGCCTATCCGGTAAGCCAGCGCGCGCTGGTCCTTGCCCGGCGTCAGGCCGGCTACCGTCATTGAACCTGAAGTCGGCGTCAGGATTCCAGTCAGCATCTTGATGGTGGTGGATTTCCCTGCCCCGTTGGGTCCGAGGAAAGCAAGCATCTCACCCTTTTCCACTTCAAGGTCAATCCCGTCAACGGCAGCAATCTCCCGGTAATGCGGATGCCGGATAGCCCGAAGGCTGCCTGACAACCCGGGTTCCTTGATTTTGGCGCGAAAGGTCTTTGTCAGTTTTTCCGTGGCAAGCATGGTATTCATCTTATGCCTCCCTTAGCGCGTATTGGCGTATCTGTTGACAGATGGCCCTTCGCACATTCTTGCCGGCGCACTGTGAATCATTATTTTGAAAAGGGGTGAAAAAAAGCACGGAATCCTCTTTTCAGAGTGACTCCGCGCACATTAGCCCGCGTGTAGAAGACCTGACTTCCGACACCGCTCAAGGATTGTTCCTCTTAGGCATCCTCACTTTTGTCGTATTTTACAAGATTTCCTGCATAATGTCAAGGGGGATTTTGCCCTGTGTGTGGCTTTGCCCTGTGTGTGGTTTTGCCCGATAATGCGGGGACTTTACCCTTTTGTGGTTTTACCCTGTAATGTGAGGATTTGCCCTGCAACCAGGGGAAAGATATAGGAATCCAGCACATTCTCGTCAAGCAGCTGATTTTGGGATTTGTCAATTTCAAATGACTGCCAACGCTCCCTGTGCAGGATTTCCTGTCCCGGCGCAATGTCGGTCAGCGGGCTCAATGTTTCGATTTCTGAAAACCTGTCGCAGGTATATATTTCAACGGACGAACCAAAGTCAGGATATTCCGCCTTGCCGTCGTATTCGTAATATTTGACGAACAGATTCCGCCCGTTGGCGTACGCTACCCACCCGGCATCGCTTGAAATCCCGATTTTGAAGGGTCTTTTGATGTTGCCGTCCTGCTTCAGCAGGATGTACTCGGACCCCCATGTCACACGGCTGTCGCTGATCGTCGTCCTTGGCCAGACGCTGATCCTCATGTCCGGGATGCAGATGTCCGTGCTGTCATGCGTTCGCTGCCTTGCTATCGTCAAGCCGCCGGGAGCCATGGCCGATATCGCCCAGGCAGAGAGCCTGATATGCCAGAGGCCGCAGTTTTTCATGCGGTGTGCCACCGTGACCGCGCCTGTTTGGGAATCCATTTCCACTTCCATGGATTTTTGAATCCGTGTCGATGATTCCTGCTCCTGCACGAGCACAATGCCGTTTTCCCGCACCGTCACCCCGACAGGCTGGTTGTCCGGAAAATAGGTCCTGGAAATGTTTTCAGGATTATGCCACAGGCGGTGACCACCGTACAGCCTCCATATTCCTGTGCGGAGATGCTTATCATTGCGTCATACCCCCATCAGGAGTTCCATCACATACATTTCCAGTTTCTCATAATCCCGCTCCGCGACGCATTTCGCCTGGAAGGCGTAATCGAATCTCGAGGCTTTTTCTTCAAGGAGTTTCGCAATCCGGAGGCTATTGACGAGGTGCTGATAACTGCCTTCGTCCTTCTCGGTCCGCATCACCTTGACATCCAGACCCACGAACTCACCCTTCGAACCGTACCCGTTCTCCATCAGCACCTTGATCTGGTTGAACGCCATGCGCAGGTTCTCCACGCCGAAACTCTTGTCCTGGTCGAACTTCAGGCCGTTCTGGTCGTTGAGGTGCACGCCCCAGAGCTTGCCCAGCGCCAGGGCGAACCCTATCTCACTGGCCGGATCGAGTCCCGCGAGGATCGCGTGGGCCGATTCAAGCAGTGAGCCAACACGGCTCGGGTCAATGGTCGCGGCCGAAATGGCCAGCGCGTGTCCGAGTGTCGGGCATACGCCGCGGTCAATCGGCTCGTTCGGCTTGGTTTCAATCAATACCTTGATGTTCCTGCCATACGAAAGCATACTGTCAAGGGCCCTGATCAGCTTCTTCGTCGCTTCAACCGGATCCTTGCTTTCATAGCACAGCGTGCCTTCCCTCGCCAGCCAGAGCACGATCTTGTCGCAGCCCAGCGCTCCCGCGATATCGATGGAACGGTGGGCGCGCCATATGGCGAAATCGTAATCTTCTTTCGAATTGGAGGTGAACCCGCCGTCGATCGTGTGGGGGTCCATCCACAGGCGCGGGGCAACGAACTCAGCAACGAGCCCTTTCCCTTCCAGCATGGATCTGACATCTTTTGCCGCGGACACGATCTGCGCTTCCGACAGGTTGTTCATGTCGGGCACCGCGTCATCGTCATGGAACTGGATGGCGTCAAACCCGATCTCCCTGAACTTCGCTATCTTCGTTTCGAACGGGATCTCGGTGCGTGTGTTCGGACCATAGGCGTCCGCGCCCCTGTGCACATTCCAGGGTCCAACTGAATATCTGAATCTCGACATCTCTTTCACCCTCCGTCTTTCATAATCCTTTTTGTCAGACATCGACCCACTGGCCGGTTTTCGCGCTCTTCAAAATGGCTTCCGTCAGCACGATGATATAATGGGCTTCTTCGAACGTGGAGAAGTCAACCGTGACGGACTCCCTCTTCCCACCCGTTGCGACGCGGGTGTAAAACCTCTGGATGTTTCCCTTGAACGCGTCATTCCAGCCCTCCGGGTGTCCTTTCGCAAGATAGGAGGTGGACTTCGCGTGGGGCGACAGCGTGTTGGGATTGCGCATCATGTTCAGATTCGGCTGTTCGCGGAAGCCCATCCACATCTCGTCCGCCCGTTCCTGGTTCCATGAAGCCGAAGCCTTCGAGCCATTGACCTCGAAGTTGAAGAAGCACCCGTGGCCGGCACTGACTTCCGACGCGCAGAACACGCCGGAGACGCCGTTGTCCATCTTGAACAGCACCGCGCCGTAATCCTCTGTCTTGATTTCCTTATCTTCATACACGGCGTCTGCGTTATGCGAGAAGGTTTCCACCTGTGTCATCGACTTTTTGCGAACCGGGATCGTCGTGACCAGGTCCGCACATACCCTCGTGATTTTCGCTCCGATGACGTGCTGCACGATGTCCATCCAGTGGGACCCGATGTCGGCAATACAGCGGGACGGGCCGTTCACCTCAGGTTCGATGCGCCAGTTGTAGTCCGTTTCATACATCAGCCAGTCTTGAAGGTAACTGCCGTGCACCAGCCAGATGTTCCCAAGTTCGCCGGAGCCAACCTTGTGACGGATTTCCTGCACCAACGGGTTCATCCTGTAATTGAAGTTGACGCCCGCGATGGTGTCCGGATAATCCTTCAGCAGCTCAATCAGCCCGGCAGATTCCGCCGAGGAGACGGCAAGCGGCTTCTCGCTGAAAATGTGCTTCCCGGACCGGATGATTTCCCGGTTGATTTCCGTGTGCAGGAAGTTGGGGGTGCAGTTGTGCACCACCTGGATTTCCGGGTCCGTCAGCAAGTCTCCGATGTTGTCATAGCACTTCGGAATGTAGTATTCGTCCGCTTTCGCCCTGGCCAGCGCGGCATTCGAATCGGCCACCGCGACAAGATCGATGAACCCGATCCGTCTCAGCGCTTCAATGTGGCTGACGCCGATATAGCCCATTCCGATGATTCCCGCCTTGATTCTCCGCATGGTCCTCCTCCTTGTTGTCTGAATGGGGTGCCGGCCGTCAAAACGGCCGAGTCAGTCCACT
>CAZFWQ010000255.1:0-5520 GCA_964522755.1 uncultured Oscillospiraceae bacterium
ATACCGTTGACCACTGAGCCATACAAGACGAGGCCAACCACGGCGGGCTCCTTCTCAAGCAATCCAACAGCCGTTTTGAGCGTTTCGTCTTGAAGCTTTATGAAATGTTCATGATCCATGAAGATCCCTCCTTCCGAATGGTCTTGCTCTTCCGAATGGTCTTCTTTTTTCGTATGATTTCGCTTTTCCGAATGGTCTTCTTCTTCCAAATGGTCTTTTTGACTTCCTGTCCGGAACCCTGTAAACTGGAACCATTCCATATCGCTGAATCATCATTTTTAATCAGGAGGGCTCATACATGAAGGGATCAACCGAATTGGGTGAAAAACCCATCGGACAATTGTTATGGAAGTATTCACTGCCTGGCGTGGTCGCCATGCTGGTCGGCGCGGTATACAACGTCCTTGACCGGATATTCATAGGCAAGTTTTCCGGTGAAGCAGCACTTGCCGGCCTGACGGTGGCTTTTCCGCTCATGATGCTCACCTTTGCCGTAGCCAATCTGGTTGGAGTGGGGGGCGGAGCGCTGATAGCCATCCGTTTCGGTGAAAAGAACCTAAAAGGGGCTTCCCATGTATTCGGGAATGTCATCACATCCACTATCCTGGTCGGGCTGTTTGTGACTGTTGTCGGTCTCGCGAACCTGTCGGGCTGGCTGCGCATTTTCGGCGCGGATGAAACCACCTTGCCTTTCGCGCATGATTTCATGCAGATTATCCTTCTTGGAACCACTTTCCAGTTCGTGTCGTTCACACTGTCCAACACCGTGCGCACGGAAGGTTTTCCGCGCCTCGCCATGACATCGCAAATCACATCCGTACTGGTGAACCTGGTGCTGGCGCTTATTTTTGTTGCGGGATTGCGTTGGGGCGTCCGCGGGGCTGCCATGTCTACCGTCCTTGGCCAGTTGTGCGGCCTCGGAGTTGTCCTGCCTCATTATCTCAGGAAAAAGAGCATTCTGAAACCGCAGCGATCGGACTGGCGGCTGGACTGGAAGCTGATGGGCAAAATCAGCGGCATAGGCTCATCCGCCTTTTTGGGCACGCTGGGCGTGAGTGTATCCATGACATTTTTGACGACAAGCCTTATCCGGCACGGCGGGGTTCCAGCCATCACTTCCCTGGGCGCGATAAACAGCCTGTACACTCTTTTCATCCTGCCGTTTTTCGGCATCCAGCAGGGACTTCAGCCCATCATCGGATACAACCACGGCGCGGGAAGGTCGGACCGGGTTCGCAAGGCATTATATCTTGCGACGGGAACGGCCATGGGGATGGCAACGGTAGTATTCCTGCTGTTGGAATTGTTTCCATCCTTCTTTATTGCCCTTTTCATTCAAAAGGACTCGGCCACCATGCCGATTGCCATACATGGCATGCGGATCTTCATGGCCATGCTGCCTGTCATCGGCATCAACCTGATGGGGATCACTTATTTTCAGTCCACGGCAAAGGCCGGCATGGCCATATTCCTTGGCATGGCCCGCCAGTTCATCTTCCTGATTCCCCTGGTCCTTGCTTTTTCCGCTTTATTCGGGTTGACGGGAACCTGGCTGGCCACTCCGGTTTCAGATGCATTGTCGATTCTGATGACCATCGTATTCCTGGCGATTGACTTCCGGAAGTACCCGCTCCCACGGACTCAGGTCACGAGTGCGTAGGAACGGCACGAACACCCTTACCGGCCAGCTATGAACGAGCCGTATTTTCTGCCCGCCTCATACATGGTCACCACGTTCTCTACCGATGAAATAGCCTGCACATTGTGACAAGGCGCCATGATGTAGCCTGTCTTGTCCCTGGCCAGGATTTCGATGCAGGTCCGCACCTCGGCTTCCACATCACTGGTCGTTCCAAACGGAAGCACAAACTGGTTGTCGATTCCGCCGTGGAAACAGATCCGATCCCCAAACCGATCCTTCATCTCCGTCAGGTCCATCCCGGGCAAATGCCATTGGATGGGGTTGAGGATTTCGATGCCGTCTTCGCACAAATCGGGAATCAGTGGCATGATGGAGCCGTCATCATGATGAAACACGTGAATGCCGTATGATTTGACTAGTTTGATGTTTTTTCTGGCGCGATCCTTGAAGAACCGGCGATACATGTCAAGGCTGATCATCAATCCGCTCTGCGCGCCAAAATCGTCCGTGACCTGGGCCAGATGGATTTTGCCATTCGCCGCCTCAAACAGCCTTGTATGGTATTCCGTGAAGAACGCGCAGATTTTGTCAATGATGTAGTCAGCCAATTCGGGGTCGGCTGCCAAGTCAATCAGACTATCCTGAAGGCCCCGTATGTTGTTGTAATAATAGAAAGGGGCCATATAGCCGCCTTCAATGGCATACCCTTCATACCGGTCGCATAGGGCCGCTATGTCGGAAAAATCGTACAAGTCCGCGGTAGGCCACGTGTAACCGGCCTCAATTTCATCGATCGTCTCGAATTGCTGCAGGGGATGCTTGACAATTTCATCATATGTTCCAGCGTTGTCCTTATAAGGGATCGTTTTCCTGATGACACCCCAGATATCAGCCTTAATGAGGCCTTCCTCATACAGTTTCGGGCCCACATACCTTGGTGAAACAGAACGAATCTTGTCAAGATGAAGGATCCGGATGAAATCATCCTCGGTCTTCGCGCCGATTCCCTTCATGATTTTATCCGTTGCTTCTGCGGTGCCCCAATAATCCATCGGAACGCGGTCCAGTTCTTCGTGCCTTATGGCGGCCAGGATTCTCTCGCGTGACGTCATTTCACTAAACATGTAACATTCCTCCTGTAAATCTGCGGGTATGTATTTCTGAATCCGTACACCTGCATGTTGCCATCACCATTTGCATTGCCACTTACAAACCACATATAAAACCACTTACAAAACCACTTACAAAACCACTTGCCGTCACCACATCTTGTCAATAAGCTCCCTGACGATTCGAATGGCCTGCCCTGGCTTGTTCCGATCTCCGGTGACCGTGTAGATATCCCTGAAGATGATCTCAAGCGTGCAGCCCCTGGCAGCTGTCAGCGTCTTTGCAATGTGAGCACGGAAGGCATCCACATCCAGTTTTTCGCCAACGCCTATGAAATTGGGACTGGGTTTTCTTGAAAAGATGACGCCGCTGTTTAGCAGCCTTTGGCCCATCATTTCCTCATCACACCAGGCCGAGATGGAAACCTTGCGAAGATGCGGCAGCTTGCTGATGCAAGTATCCCAGATGGCATGAACCGGTTCGCAGCATCCAAAGTAGGTCAAGCCGAAGTTCTCGCCCAATTGCATATAGGAGGGCAGGATGAATTCTTCAAACATGGCAGGGGATATCCCGACGGTTTCCTGCGAATTCATGTTGCCCCAGAGATCTTTCGTTGTAATCTGGCCTGTCATCCGGCATTGTTCCGTGGGAAGTTCCTCTGTGAATCCAAAGCTCCCTGCTCCGACATAATGATTGACGTTGTTGAGGACAAGGAGGCCTTCCTTCTCCTGCCAGCGCAGGAAAGATTCCATGTCTTCCACAATGAAACGATACAGCTCGTGCATGGCGTCCGGTTCGTCCACCATGGCGAACATCATGCTCTGCAGGCCCATCAGTTCAACGATCCGCTGGGATGGCGACGTATGCCATCTCAGAGATGAGTTTTCCAACTTTACCGGGAGAATGTCTCCGATTGCTTCTTCCACTATGCTGCGCCAGGCAGCCGTTCCTTCACGGTCCACATGAAAAGGCTGGTGGCTCAGTTTCGCTAAATCGGTTTCCAGGGATACAATCGGGTGCGACTGGGCGAAACCGATTTTCCGTCCTGCGCTGTCAGCCGCATATTCTCTTTCAGCCCTTACCCCATACCACGGCTCTGCAATGCGCCAAAAGACGGGATAGTAAGGAGAAATGACCTTGTCGTCGCCTACGAGGTGGAAATTGGTCAGTGAAATCTGCAGATTTCGTTCGATTTCCCGTGCCGCTTTCGAAATGCAATTCAGCGCGGGAAGCATGTCCTCTTGAAAGGATGCTTCTTCCATCACAACGACGGGCTTGTCTGACTTCATGGCGTTGTGTGCGTACCATAGCTTTTTTCGTTCTTCCATTACGGGTAGGTTCGCACATTCCAGCACTTCGCGGGCCAGTTCTCTCAGATAGGACCTTTCGTCGGGAGAGATGAATGCGATGTCAGTCATGATTGTTTCTCCTTATCTGATTTGTTGCTTCTTGCATATAAAAAGCAAAAGCGAGCCGGGAATAACGATTGTTGCCCCCGATTCGCTTTTGTGAGATGTCATGCAGCTGAAATCCTTCGCGTCGATTAGCCTTTGACACTGCCAAGAACCAGTCCGGTTGTAAAATACTTCTGGATGAAAGGGTAAATCATCAGGACAGGCAAAGCTCCGAGGAACAACTGCGACGCCCGGCCCGTACGTGCGTTCATCAAGGCGAGGAGCCTGACAAAATCGCCTTGCGCCATGCGCAGCATTGTTTCAAAATTCCGGATAAGCGTCTGCAAGTATGTCTGCAAGGGGTAAAGCTTGGTGTCCTGCATGTAAATCAGTCCGCTGAACCAGTCATTCCAGTGTCCCACGATTGAAAACAATCCGACGGTCGCGATGGCGGGTGTCAGCAAGGGAAGCATGATCCGGCCCAGAATTTGAAATACGCCCGCGCCATCAATGATGGCTGCTTCTTCAATTTCATCCGGCAGGCCCCTGATGAAGTTCATCATGATGATCATGCTGAAGACCGGCAATGCATATGGCAGGACCAATGCCCACAATGTATTCAGCAGGCCAAGCTTTCCAACAAGGATGTAAGTCGGTATCAGGCCGCCGTTGATGATCATCGTGATGACGAAAAATATCATATAGACATTTCGGAAAGCGAATTTTTCCTTTGGCCTTGAGAGAGGGTAAGCCGTCAGCACTATCAGAGTCAGACTTACGGCCACGCCCAGAAGAACCCTTTTGAAGCTGATGAAGATGGCTGCGCCGAATTTCCCACCCATGATGGCAAACTCATAGGCTGCCAATGTGAAGCGAACGGGCCAGAAAACGACGGTTCCAGCCTCGACGGCTGAACTCGAGCTGAATGACACCGCCAGGAGCTGAATAAACGGCAGGATACAGACTATCGCTGAAACAGTCAAAAAGATGGAATTGAATATGACAAATGCGGTTCTTGCCGGTGATTTGTAATTCATGTCAGATTCCTCTCTGCCGGACGGTCATCATCTGAAACGTACAACGCTGCATGTTTGTCATGGTGATGGATGACAGGTTGGACAATTCGATTAAAATACCCTGTATCCCGCGAACCTGTCGGCCAAATAGTATGACAACAGGATCAAGACTGCCGATATCCCGGACTTGAACAGGCCAACCGCAGTTCCGACCGAGTATTGAGCCTGCATGATACCCAGACGATACACATCCAGGTTGTTCATGACTGGATGCTCCTATCCACCAACACCGGCAGCATCCTGGCGGCGCGCTTCCGATGCTATCTCGGTTAATTCACGAATATCAGAAAACTGATGC
>CAZFWQ010000256.1:0-5489 GCA_964522755.1 uncultured Oscillospiraceae bacterium
AAAACGTCGTCATACTACAGTTCTTAGTCAATTGCCTGCTTGTCACAGACCCATTTCATTGTGATGATTTCTGATTCAGACATAACCAGACCGCGTGAGACAAATGCCTTCACTCACCATATCGTCGATCTGTTTGCATCGTTGTAGAGGACAATGCAGAACCGGTTTGCCGGAACAACATATGGGTATTCGCTGTAGATGCTGCACAAATATGCAACACCCAATACGGACAGGATAAAGCTATCTATCAGCCATCAAGTCAGTTAGCAGGCGCTTCAATTCAGGAATATCCATTTTGGCCGTCGTCCACACTCTCTCCATGTTCAGAGAATGATACTTGTGCGCAGTGATATCCCTAAGTCCGGCTATTTCTTTCCATGACACGCTTGGATTCATGCTTTTGAAATCGTCGGAAATCCCTTTGACCAACTCACCAATATTCAACAGGGTCATGCAGATTGCTTTCTGAGTCTTTTCAGACTTCAGGAACCTTTCCAGCGAATATCCTTTCAGTATGCCCGGCACTGAGGATATCTCCCGCAAAATTGCCATCAGGCTTGCTTCATCCCTGTTCATATATCAGCACCGTGTCTTTCAGCACATTATCCCGAATCAATGGATCTATCGATGAAAACTCCAATATATCGACATGCTTGCCAAGGCTTTCTTCAAGACAAAGCTTTAGTCGAGATAAGCCGATTAGGCCAAACGTCTTTTGAAAATCGAACAACAGATCAATATCGCTTGATTCATTCGCTTGTTGACGTGCATATGAACCAAAAACGCCGACTTTTCGGATTCCATATTCATTGATGTACGGACTAATCCGATCCCTGATTTCGTCAAATGTAGGCATGCAGACACCTCGCAATTCGATTATATCCCAAAGGAATTGGTCTGTATATCCTACTTCCAGCCCCCCCGCTTCCATTCCCCTGCTTCCATTCCCCTGCTTCCAGTCCCCTACTTCCAGTCCCGCTCGGCCTTCCGCATCAGCTCGATCGCCTGTGCCTGCTCCATGTCGGGAAACAGCAGGAAAAGCTCCCGGGAGCCGTATCGCTTCACCAATCGATCGGCGCTGTCCACCCAATCTGCGAAATCCCCATCGTGTATGGATGTCCAGATACCTTTGCCGGCATTCTTCACCTTGTCGTAGACGGGATACCACTTCACGCTCCCGCCGTCTGGCTGCCCGGCGCCGGAGGTCCATTGCAGCGCATTCAGTTCCTCGATTTCCATCAGGGCATCCAGGTGCTTGATGGCATCCGGGCCGTCCAAGTGGTAAAGGGAATTGTCGAGTCGTTGACACTGCTTGCGGAGGGAGGGCTGCACGAAGTCGCGGAATTGCGCAGGCGACATGAGGGAGCAGAAATCGCATTGGATTTTCGCCGTCCTGCCTGGTCCCCAGATCTGGAAAGCCGTGTAAGTGCTGCTTCCATCCGGCATTTTCAGCATGTCGTACAAAGCGTCATAATATTGGAAATACAGGCTGTCCACCTGTTCCACGTAAGACTTCATCAATTCAGGCTCATCCACCAGATCGTAGCAGAATGCCTGAGGCCCCCGCATGGCGGACAGGATATCGACATTCTCGATGATATCCGGGATATTGATGAGAAATTCATCCCCAGCCAGCAACTGTGCCTGCTTCAACATTTCCTGATGCTTTTTCCACCACTTGTTGTCCGGGTTGAACCGCAGGGGACCGAATTCGTTCCAATCGTGAACGCACTCGGCATACCAGACGGTATCCCAGGCAAATACAGGTTCCGAACCGAGATACAGGGCCAAGGATCCGGGACCCAGGTCCATGCTCATGTTGGGATAGGATTCTGCCATGAAATGATGTGACCTGACGTGATTTCGCATGGTTTTCACGGCATTTTCCACATTGAGATACAAGTCATCCGGCTTTTCATGCGCAACCAAGGGCTCCATTTCGCCTGATGCCTCACTGCGCCTTGCGACAACCCGCATCAGCGGACGGTCGGTCTTTTCATGATTCCACCAGGCGGTAAACCGTTCTTTGGTTTCCTGCCAGTTGTCTTTTCCAAGCATATGATTGCCTCCTGCCATGCCAAAGGGTTTATTTGTTCAGACCACGGTTCTGATGACCGGATGATAATATCAAGATTATCGCTCCTGCAGTTTGGCTTGAATGTATTGCGCCAGCATGTGGGTTTCAGGCAGAACGTCCGCGGCCCCGGCGGCCAGCAGTGTCTCTGCCGGAAACGACGTGGATATGCCGACACACCGCATGCCGGCGGCGCAGGCGGCTTTCACACCGGTAACCGCGTCTTCCACCACCAGGCACTTCTCTGGCAAAACACCGAGTTTTTCAGCGGCGAGGAGGAAAATATCCGGTGCAGGCTTCTTGTGTACGACGTCCTCCCCGCTGCAGACGGCTGCGAACAGGTTCAAACCGATGCCTGCCGCCTTGAGATTGGCCTTTACTTTCACTGCGTCCGCGCTGCTGGCGACGGCTAACCTGATGCCCATCCCCGAGAGGATTGCAAGCATTTCGGGAATGCCCGGATATATGCCGATTTCAGCATCGACGATGTCCAGATAGATTTCATAAGTGCGTTTCTTCATTTCCAGACGGTAAGGAACGCCATGCAGCTCCGCCACCCCGCCGATGAACCGGTCTTCCCCGGTTCCGGTAAAAGGATGGAAATCGGCTTCCGAGGCCATTACTCCGAACTCTGCCAAAGCCAAAGTCGCCGCCTTGGTGATGACAGGTTCCGAGTCCGTCAGAACTCCGTCCATATCAAAAATAATCGCTTCAATCGTCATGTCCACCTCTGATGTCATTGGATTCATTCATCGTATCACGGATAATTGCTTCATCATACATTCAGGATTGTGCCCGTCTTCAGGATTCCCAGATTGTCCAACCTCTTTTGGAAGAAAAGGTATTTGTCTTCCCCGGTGCAATGACAAGTCAGGAATTGATCAACGTCCGCCTTGGACAAGGACAAGGCAAAAGCGTCAAGAAATGCATGATCACCAGCTTTCCCCTCCTTCATGCCCATGAGGTGGAAACCGCCGGCCACAGTGCTCAAACGACCGGGGGTAATTTCCTTCGCCCGTGTCAGGATGTTGAGGATGCCCTTGTGGGCGCAGCCGCACAGAAGGCTTGTCTTTTCCCCCTCATGAACCAGCAGGCTGATCTCGTGTTCGAAATCGTCAGGTGCAAGCTTTCCCATAGCATTGGCCATGAGCAGGCGGTGGTTTCCGCGCGGGATAAGCTCCTGCCCATGAACCCGGTTGAAAACAGTCAGTTCGCTGTCGATATCCATCCTGCCATCTACAAAAATGAAACGATCATGATCGGCCAGTTTCCGTTTCAATCCTATGTCCGTCGGAAAAAATCCCAACGCTTTCACTGTGTGTTTTCCGAAAGCGCCTTTCCCAAGATAGACTTTTGCCCTCCGATTGATGCGCAGAAAGGTCTCCAGACCTCCGCCATGGTCGTAATGCCCATGCGAAATGACAGCAATGTCCACGTCCGCGAGCTCGATACCAAGTTTTGCCGCATTCTCTGCAAATACGCCGTTGGCACCAGTATCGAAAAGCACTTTGTGTTTAGCCGTTTCGATGTAAAGCGACAATCCGTGTCCATGCTTGTAATCCTTGGAGAGGGTGAGGTTTTCAAACAATACAACGATTTTCATGGAATTTCCCTCCCGCTTCGTTCCAACGCAAGGTTGTCCGGGTTTTTCGGTGGCAGGTCAATCCAGAATATACCGACTATTTTAGTTTTTACGGCGGCAGGAACCGTCCAGCTTATTTTGGTTCATTAGTTGTCAACAGCCGGCCATGACATCTTGACTATTTTGGTTCTTTCGGTGGCAGCGACATGACGTACGCGAAAGACCTGTTCAGCCAGATGTCCGTGAATTCCCGGTTCTCAAGCAATGAATCAGGCAAAACCACATATTCCTTCATTCTGCGGCCCGGTGACGGTTCAAAGGGAGTGACGCCGTCGTATTTCGAAAAGATTTCCTGCCTGTCGCTTTCGGACAAGCGAAAAAACAAACTGTCGGCATACGCACCGGCGAACATGTTTCCGTTGACAAAGCAGACCGGGCACCCGAACATTTTCTTTCGTTGTCCGGGGAATCCAGCCAACAGGGCATCAAGCATGCTTGTTGCCTCACCGGTTACCTTTTTCCATTCCATGGAAGTCCCTCCTCCTTATACTGGCAACAACAACGACTTGGTAGTTGTTCTCATCTGCATGCATAGGTCCGGCAATCGAATGTATCGATGACCGATCCTAACGCTTCAAGTGGGAATCCAAAAAGTCATAAGCCTGTTTCTTTACAGTATCTGGAAATGAATGTTCCCCATCAAACAAAATGCCTTGGAAATGATCCGGCACTCCCATTTTCTCATAATGATCCCCTGCCTGTCGAATGGTATCCCGAACGCCATCCATCGGGAAAAGCGGGTCGCGCAGACCATTGGTCATCATGAAAGCCCTGGGAGCCATATCTTTGATCAGTTCCTGAACGTCTCCAGCTTTTTCCAGAAATCCGAAGGTGAACATGGCGAGATTGTGCAGGATGTGATCTCTCAAGACGGTTCCAAGCTGGCCGAATCCGCATGAGGAGACGCCCGCCTTGATTCTCTCGTCATACCAGGCAAGCCAGAGCGTTTCCTGCCCCCCAAGCGAATGACCTATCGCGCCAATCCTGTCCTTGTCGACGAAATCCAGACTCTCCAGCACATCGATAGCACAAGTGAGGTCCGACAGGTATTTCGCCTGTAGGGTGGTTCCATTCGTTATGCACTTGCAAAAGAGATACCGCTCATAGTTCCCGCCATCTAGGGCTGTATTCTCTTTGCGTTCATATTCGGGTGGCCTTCTGTCTTCAAAGGCGAGATGATCCGGACAGATCACAACATATCCGCGATGACAAAGGTCCAGACCGTAGTGATACATGGCATTCCTGCTGAGACCCGCAGGTTCCGACTTTCCAAGGTAATATTCCCCTGCGTGCTGGTGACTCGCAACAATGGCGGGGTATCGGGCCGCGCCGCCTTCCGGAAACAGAAGGTACGCACGCACAACCTCATCGGGTTCGACACTGTACTCAATCAGACGTCTTTCATATGTTCCGCAATCAGCCGAATCGATCTGATGAACGCATATGACATCAGGCTTCGATGGTATCTTCCCGAGACAGGACAGGACTCTTTCGCGAAAGCTCATGTGTTCCCTCCTTGGCTTGTCGTGGAAAAATCATAAAATTCCAACATCTGTAGATTATAACAGGTATCAGCAGAATCCCAGTGCCTTCAACTTACTTCCAAGCGCCTTCAATGTTTCGTCCAACAGCTCTTCACCGTACCCGGCACTTGAATCGCGTGGGTCTTCCCCGCCGACACCGACGGGCCAGACATTCCTGTCCGGAGGCAATTGCCCCATATCCACCAAATCCGGACGGATGGCCAGCATGAGGGAGGTTTCATTCTTAGCC
>CAZFWQ010000257.1:0-944 GCA_964522755.1 uncultured Oscillospiraceae bacterium
AGTGCGGAGAGTGTTTCAAACAGCAAATCCAGATACCCGTCTTCAAAGGCCTGGCTCTTTTTGTCACCGGTCACTGAACTCACCACGTCTCCAAGGTAGGCGTAAGCGCAGATGGCACCCGCATCCCGTGCGACCCTCACCAGATCACTGACGCTGGGGCACTCGGCTGCGGCATCCTCATAGAAAGACTGGACCAACGCACTTTTCAGCACGCCCAGCAGATCGTATGCCGCATGCGGATTTTGTTCATCTGTCAGTTGAGACTCCGCCTTGCCGGTCAGGGGAATACTCAGGTTTCCTTTGAGGAATGCATCCAGTTCAGGCGTTTTTCCAAAACGGGCCATCAATTTCAGTGCGAGCGCAAAAAGCAGGTGCCTTTCAGTGACCGAACCGCCTCGAGGCCATTGTGAAAGCGGAATGACATCACGGTCATAGTCCAGGGAGAATCCGTAAGGCTTCACAATGTCGTGGAGGCGCTCTGTCATGATGCGGTTCCGGAGAGCCCGCGCGTCCATGTAGGGCTTCATGAAGTCCCGCAGCAGCGGGCGGGAATCCTTGGGAACCGCATGCAGCGCAATGTAGGCGATGGACATCTGGTCCGGGTTGTTGATTCGGCGACCGCCCAGCGGAGTGTTCGCGAAATCTGCTCGGACCTCCATGCCGACAGTTGTGGGCATGCCGAGTTGCCTGCCGGCCTTTTCAAATTCGTCCGCGCCGGCAAGGGAGTCATGGTCCATGATGCCGGCCGTCGCCAGGCCCGCGGCTTTCGCACGTTCGACTGCCGCTGCGGGGCTATAAGGCGAAAAAGAAAAATGCGTATGGATATGGTTGTTTACATCTTCCCTTTGCCTGCCGGATAAAGAATCGCCGGATGATGCCGTCATGTCAGTCGGATGATTCATGATTCACCGCATTTCCTGTCCGCCGGTCACATTGATGGCCTG
>CAZFWQ010000257.1:954-5456 GCA_964522755.1 uncultured Oscillospiraceae bacterium
CGCGGACGGCTTCTTCCGATATGCCCTGGTTTCTTGCATATTGCTTGAACAGGCTGTTCGGGCCGTCATTCCAGAGGCTGGAATTGAGCAGGTTTCCGGGACAGATGGCGTTGACGCGGATGCCGTATTCAGCCATCTCGAGGGCGAGGCTCTGTGTGAAGCCGATACCCGCGAACTTGGCCGAGGCGTATGCGGAATTCTTGAAAGAGCCTTTTTTGCCGGACTTGCTGTTGATCTGGATGATGCTGCCCTTTCGGTTCGGAATCATCACGCGGGCGGCGTGCTTGGCACAGATGAAGTATCCGGTGACATTGACATCCATCATGCGCTTCCATTGATCCAGTGGAAAATCCAGCACCGATTTGGCGATGAGGATGGCGGCATTTGAAACCATCAGATCCAAACGGCCCCATGTTTCCACCACTTTATCCACCATTGCCGCGATTTGATCTTCATTTGTGACATCCACGGCGAAACTCATGCCGTTTTTCAGGCTTGCTGCAACCTTGGCCGCCGCTTCCCCGTTGATATCCGCCACGGCCACGAAACAGCCTTCGGCATCGAGCCGCTGCGCCAAACCCTCTCCGAGTCCCTGACCCGCGCCCGTGATGATGGCGACTTGTCCCTTGAGCATTCCTGAGATTGTCATGATGTGTCCCCCCGATAATGGCATGTGCGCCTGACTGTTCGGTCATACCCGTCATGGGCATGTTTGAATTATACCGAATTTGTTGGAATCCGTCTACTTTTTGTTGATTGTTGTTGGTTTGATATGATTGCATTCCCCGATATATCGTGGCACCAACCTAAGACTTTGGCATGCGGCAAAGAAATCACCACTCACAAAGACTTCGCCGCGCACCTGGGGCTTGCTCCCGGACTGTATTGTGATAAAGTGGAGACAGGCGTGCATGCGCCTTCACTTGCGCTTCGGGTAAAGGTCTTATCATCCGGGCCTTCGCCCCTTGGAGGATAACAATGGCCAACATCTATATGACAAGGAAAAACAGCGACCCGGTCCCCCAGTATCCTTTGCCGGCCGGTTTCGAAATCAGGCCGCTTCCTGCGGACGGGATGGGAATCTGGCAGCGTGTGATGCTGGACACGGGATTTACGCACCAAGACGTCGAGGGTGCCTTCGAAAGAGATTTCGCGCGTCACGGCAAATGGGCGCAGTCAGATTGCGGCGTCATCCGGTTCGCCCTGTGCGACTGGTGATTGACTTCCAGGCCTTGTGGTATGTAAATAGGGTATCACCATGAAGTTGGAGGAACTGTCAATGCAATTCAGGGATAACCGGGATGTGGCGGATATAAGCGGGGATGGAAGTGGTTCGGTGAATGAATTGCTTCTCCACCGGATCATTCTGGACAATTCCAGTGATCCGATCTTTTGCATAGACCGGACAGGCAAATACCTTTACATAAACCACGCATTTGGCGCATTGCTTCAAAAGCAGCCCGATGATATCATCGGGAAACGGATGCTTGACATATTTCCTGGAAAAGAGGGCGATCAAAGGTTTGCCGATGTCAGGCATGTTTTTGAAACAGGTGAGATGATAGCCATTGAAGTGAAAGTACAAAATGAATCAGAGTGGCTGTACTTCATGACGTCGGTCACCCCCGTGAAGGATTCTGCCGGAAACGTTCAAATCGTCATCTGCATGTCAAGAGACATCACCTTGCGAAAACAGGCGGAGGAAAAGCTCAAGGAAACCCAGGCCCTGCTGCAGGCGGCGCTTGACAACAGCCAGGCAGGCATTGCCATTGCCGACGCACCGGACGGGAAACTGCGCTTTGTGAATAGAGCAGGTCTCCTGATTAGGGACAAGTCGGAAGAAGAGGTCGTAAAGAATGTCAGCATTGATGATTATGTCATCAGCTGGAATCTGCTTCACCTGGACGGAACCCCTTATCAGGCGAATGAGGTCCCCTTGTCAAGAGCCGTCATGTATGGAGACACAAGCAGCGAGGAGTTCATCATTCGCAGGGATAATCTTGAAGACCGCATCGTGTGGGCAAATGCCGCGCCTGTCAAAGACGAGCATGGCCGGATTATTGCGGGGATTGTCGTTTTTCTCGACGTGACGGAAAGGAAAAAAACAGAAAGTGAACTGAAGGAAGCGAATAAGTCGGCAGAAGCGGCAGCAAGGGCGGAAAGCCGCTTTCTATCCGACATGAGTCACGAAATCAGGACACCGCTGCACGGCATCCGGGGTATGATTCAGCTTTTGGAAGGCACACCCCTTACTGAGGATCAAAAGGAATTCGTCCGTTTGTCCAGGATTTCATCCGACACGCTGATGGCGGTTCTCAACGACATCCTCGACTATTCAAAAATAAAAGCCGGGAAAATGGCTTTGGAGAAAATTCCTTTTATGCTGCGAACAGTCATCAATGATTGCATCGGAATGCTCGGTTTTGATATCGTGAGAAAGTCTTTGCGCATGGAATCTTGTGTAGATGAAGACGTTCCTGATATCCTGATTGGCGACCCGTTCAGACTGAGGCAGGTTCTGAACAACCTAATCGGAAATGCAGTCAAATATACAAATGAAGGTCGGATTGATGTTTGTGTCAGGTTAATGGGGAAAATAGACAAACAAAGAATATGCCTGGAATTTGCCGTGAATGATACCGGTATTGGAATCCCCGCGGAAATGCAGGACTTCCTTTTCAAAAGTTTCAGCCAGATAGACAGCTCGGATACCCGAAAACACGGTGGAACCGGACTGGGGCTTGCCATTTCCAAGAACCTTGTGGAACTGATGAAAGGCGATATTTGGGTGGAAGCCATTGAAGGAAAGGGCAGCAGCTTCTTGTTCACCTGCGTTCTTGAAACGTTGTGAATCACCGGGGGCCTGCTGAACTTTTTTAAGGGGGATGGCAAACAACCTGCGATGAATGCCGGGCAGGAGGGGATCACCTTGAATGTGCGAACATTGCAGGCAAACAGACAACATATGAGAATCTGCGGAAAATGAGAGGGAGGAGAAATGAAGCGTGTCATTTTGAAAAATGAGAAACAAATTCTTTTCATCAGGGATTGCATGTGGGGTCAGGAGGCAGTGTGCCCGAAGACCTTCGTCAGTGTCAGCTGTGATGAGTTGCGGCTCAGGATAAGCTTTCAGGTAATGGAAAAGGATCCGGTCATCACATACCATGCCATGAACGAGCCCGTGTACAAGGACAGCTGTGTGGAGTTCTTCGTGCAGCCCAATCCTGCGCAGGATGACAGATATTTGAATTTTGAAGTGAATGCGGATGGGACACTGCTTCTCGGTTTGGGAACGGACCGCCACGACAGGCGGCAGCTGCGGGAAGTGGAAGCCGACGGGGTCGTCATCGTACCCGGTCGCGGAGTGGATGAACACGGCCAACCCTACTGGAACATTGAACTGGCCATATCGTTTGACTGGCTGAAAATCTGGTTTCCGGGATTTGAGCCAGTTCCCGGCGCCATCCTGAAGGCGAATTTCTATAAATGCGGTGACGAAGCCCCGGTTCCCCATTACGGATCATGGAATCCCATGTCGGATTCGCAGCCTGATTTTCATCGGTCGGAAGATTTCGGGGAACTGGAACTGACTTGGCAAGATGCATGAACCATTGGGATGAAAGCATGTAAACGGATTCGCGGGACCAGGGAAGAAATAATCAATGAACTGAAGAACAAGAACACGCAGAGATGAAACCATGTAAACAGATTCGCGGGGGCCATGAGTGGAATACGGCAAGACCCTGCTGCGCGACGCCATCACCATCAGGCGGATCGTGAGCATCCATTACTTCGAATATGCCCGGGATTATGTGTACGTTGGAGAACGGCATGATTTCTGGGAGTTTTTATATGTCGACAAGGGGAAAGTGGAAGTAATGGCGGATACGAAAGGATACTGCCTTCTGGAGGGCGACATCGTCTTTCACAAGCCTGATGAATTCCACAATGTCTGGGCAAATGGGCGCGTGGCACCCAACCTGGTCGTCATGTCCTTTGAATGCAGGTCACCCGCCATGAAATTCTTTGAAGACAAAATCCTGCGCCTCGGCGACCAGGAGCGGGATTTGCTGGTCAGGATTCTGCAGGAGGCCCGTTCCGCCTTTCTCTCACCGCTGAACGTGACGGAACTGTATCGGATGGAACCGAATCCCGAGGCTCCTTTCGGCGCGGGACAGATCATACGGCAATCGCTGGAACAGCTTCTCATCCTGCTGATGCGTCGCGGGTCAGGAGAATCAGTTCCCGCCAGGATGACTTCCTCAGTGAAGGAACGTTCGGACAATCGCCTGGTTTCAGAAGCCGTCCGATTTCTGGAAGACAATGCACTGCGGAAAATCACCTTCGCGGAGGTATGCGGCCACACGCTCCAGAGCGGCAGCACACTCAAGACGCTTTTCAGGCGTCATATGGGGTGCGGGGTGATGACCTACGCGAATCGCATGAAAATCGATGTCGCCAAGCGGATGATTCGGGAGTCCGGCTTGAATTTCTCCGACATA
>CAZFWQ010000258.1:0-2553 GCA_964522755.1 uncultured Oscillospiraceae bacterium
CGGGCTTTTCGTCCTGATGGTGCAGGCCGGTCTGCACATTCCGGCCGCCGAAGGCACGGAAATGGGCATCTTCTCAAAAGTGTTCGCGGACATCGGCGATGAACAGAGCATCGAACAGAGTCTTTCCACATTTTCTTCGCACATGCGGAATATTGTGCATATTCTTGCGGAGGCAGACAAAGGTTCACTCATCCTGTTCGATGAACTGGGCGCCGGCACCGATCCGACCGAAGGCGCCGCGCTGGCCATGGCCATTCTGGAGGGGCTTCGGGAAGACGGTATCCGGACGATGGCCACAACCCATTACAGTGAATTGAAGATATACGCGATGTCCACGCCCGGCGTGGAAAATGCCTGCTGCGAATTCGACGTGGAGACCCTGCGGCCCACATACCGCCTGCTGGTAGGCATTCCCGGCAAGAGCAACGCCTTCGCGATCTCTTCGCGGCTCGGTTTGCCCGATCATGTGATTGGGCGGGCCAGGGAGACCCTCAGCCATGAAAGCGTGCGTTTCGAGGATGTGCTGGGCGACATCGAACGGAAACGTTCCGAAACCGAACGGGACCAGGACAAGGCGAGGTCCCTCCGGCAGGAGATGGAGAAGCTGGAACAGGGTCTGCAGGCAGAAAGACGGAAGATGGAGGAGGAACGGAAGAAAATCCTCGACAAGTCCCGTCAGGAAGCGCGCCAGATACTCATCGACGCGAGGGCTGAGGCGGAGCACATCCTGGGCAAATTGAAAGATCTGGAGAAGACCATCCAGGAACAGGACCGCGAAAAGGCGCTCCGCGACATGAAGCAAAGCCTGAAACTCAGGCTGGACGGCCTTGAAGACTCCCTGGCGGAATCCTCTCTGCCGCGTGGCGGCTATGCGGAGTCACCCGTCAACCTGAGGGCCGGGGAGACCGTGCATGTGCTTACGCTGAACCAGCGCGCCTCCGTTCTCGACAAGCCCGACGCAGATGGCCAGGTGACCGTGCAGGCAGGCATCATGAAAGTGAAAGTGCACATCAGCCAGCTCAAGCGCATCGACATGCAGAAGGAAACCGTAGAGCGGCTGCAGACCGTCAGGCTTGCGGGGGTGAAAGCCGGACCGGTAAGGCTTGAACTCGATTTGCGCGGGTTCAATTCCGAGGAAGCCATAGACAAGACGGACAAGTACATCGATGACGCTGTCATCGCCGGACTGCATGAAGTGACCCTGATTCATGGCAAAGGCACCGGCGCGCTCCGGAAATCCATTCATGATTTTCTGAAAACCCGTCCCAATGTCGCAGATTTCAGGATAGGGAAGTACGGAGAAGGGGAGACCGGCGTCACGGTGGTCCGTCTCGGGGAATAGGGCACAAGGGCATTTCACAAGGGCATGGAAAGCCGTTTTATTTGAAAAATCTGCTTTACTTGCGGGTTCCTTCTTGGCTATAATGTGACTGGGTGTAAAGATCCGCCTCTGGCACAAAACCGGGACGGAGGATGTGCATACCGATGTAGTACGGGAGGACGGAAAAAATGACAGCAAAGATCATTTGCCTTGTTCTTTTTGCGATTGTGACGGTGGCAGTGGGCATTTACAGCCGCCGAAAAATCCGCAGCATGGAAGATTTCTTCCTGGGAAGCCGCAGCATGGGGGCCTGGATGTCCGCCTTCGCTTACGGCACTTCCTATTTTTCAGCCGTGGTCTTCGTCGGATATGCCGGCAAGTTCGGATGGGGCATGGGTCTCTCCACGCTCTGGATTGCCGTCGGCAACGCGGTTTTCGGTACCCTGCTCGCCTGGCTCGTACTGGGCAGGAGAACCCGTTCCATGACGCACCGCCTCTCTGTTTCAACCATGCCGGAATTCTTCGCCGCACGTTATGGCAGCAGGAATCTCAAGATCGTCGCTGCGCTGGTCATATTCGTCTTTCTGGTTCCCTATACCGCATCCATCTACAAGGGCCTCGGATACATGTTCGAGCACGCATTCGGCATGCCGCTGGCATGGGTCATCGTCGGCATGTCGGTCCTTACCGCGATTTACCTGATACTGGGCGGATACGTGGCCACCGCCATCAACGACTTCATCCAGGGAATCATCATGCTGGGCGGCTCCGTGCTCATGGTGATTTTCGTCATGTCGAACCCTGCCATCGGAGGCGTTTCAGCGACTGTCGCCAAGCTGGGTGAAATCGGCACCTCAACCGGCACGAACCTTACGGGCGTGTTCGGTCCCGCACCGCTTCGCCTGCTGGGGCTGGTCATCCTCACCAGTTTCGGCACATGGGGCATGCCGCAGATGATACACAAGTTCTACGCGATCCGGGATGAAAAAGCCATCCGGCGCGGCGCGGTCATTTCTACAATCTTTGCACTGGTCATCGGAGGCGCCGCCTATTTCACCGGTGCTTTCGGACGTGTTTTCCTGGAAAACAAGGTTCCCGCAGGCGGAATGGACGCCGTGATGCCCACGATCCTGGCCGGGTCCCTGCCGGACGCGATGTTCGGAATCATCCTCGTCCTGATGCTGTCGGCATCCATGTCCACGCTGGCCGCGCTGGTGCTCGTATCCAGTTCC
>CAZFWQ010000258.1:2563-5356 GCA_964522755.1 uncultured Oscillospiraceae bacterium
TTCGTGAAGGGTTTCCTGAAACCGTCCATCTCGCAGAAATCGCAGATGGGGATCATGCGGCTGTGCTGTGCCCTGTTTATCGCATTGTCCTTCCTGATGGCCATTTGGCCCAACCCGACCGTGGATGTGCTGATGGCGCTCTCATGGGGGCTCATTTCCGGCATGTTCCTCGCCCCATACCTGTTCGGCCTCTTATGGAAGGGCACCACGAAGGCGGGCGCATGGGCCGGGTTTGCCACCGGTTTCCTCGCCATGGCCATCGGCGTCATTGTGGAAATGCCGAAGGTCGGCAATGATTTCGGCAAGTTGTTCATGCCCGGCATCGGATCCGTCGCCATGGTGTTGTCCGTTATCGCAGTCCCCCTGGTAAGCTTGCTGACAAAAAAACAGGATGCGGCGCAGCTGGCGACGATTTTCGGGGATTCCGAGCAAAAAAGCGGAGCCGCCTGAGCCCGGGGAAAGGAACAATGTCATGAACACCATCTGGAACCGTGACATGGAGTGCATGTCCAGAAGCGGCATGGATGCCCTGCAGCTGCAGCGGCTTCAGCGCATCGTTTCACTTTGCTATGAAAAGGTGCCGTTCTACCGGCGCCGCTTTGACGGCATCGGCCTGAAACCGGAACATATCCGGACTCTTGCCGACATTGACCTGATTCCGTTCACGACGAAGGAAGATTTGCGGGACAACTACCCGTTCGATCTTTTCGCCGTTCCGCAAAAAGAGATTGTCCGCCTGCACGCTTCTTCCGGCACAACGGGAAAGCCCATCGTCGTCGGATACACGAAAGGCGACATGGAGAACTGGACCGAAGGGCTGGCCCGACTTATCGTCGCAGCCGGAGGCTCGGAAGACGACACTGCCCAGGTCTGTTTCGGATACGGCATGTTCACCGGCGGGTTCGGCCTGCATTATGGCCTGGAAAGGGTTGGCGCCACGGTCATACCGGCATCGAGCGGCAATTCGGAGCGGCAGATGATGTACCTGCAGGACTTCGGCACGACCATCCTCGTGTGCACCCCTTCCTATGCCTTGTACCTCGCTGAAGTGGCCGATGAGATGAACATCGACCGGAGCCGGCTGAAGCTGCGCCTTGGCCTCTTTGGAGGGGAAGGGCACACGCCCGAGATGCGCAGGGAAATCGAAACGCGCTGGGGCATCCTGGCTACTGAAAACTATGGCCTCAGTGAAATAACGGGCCCCGGTGTGTCGGGCGAATGTGTGGAACAGGTTGGAATGCACCTTAACGAGGATCTCTTCTATCCGGAAATCGTGGACCGTGAAACGCTGAAGCCCCTGGGATACGGGGCGGAAGGCGAACTGGTGCTGACCACGCTTGCAAAGGAAGGGATTCCCATGCTGAGGTACCGCACGAAGGACATCACGGAGCTGGACCCGGAAACATGCCGGTGCGGGCGGCATTCCGTCCGCATGAAGAAAATCAAGGGCCGCACGGACGACATGCTCATCATCCGCGGCGTGAACGTATTTCCTTCCCAGATCGAAAGCGTGCTTGTGGGCATGAAGCATATCGGTCCCCATTACCAGATTGTCGTCACGAAGGAAGGATACATGGACAAGATAGAAGTGCAGGTGGAACTTCTTGACGGTTCACTCCTGGAACGGTATCGCGAACTTGAGAAACTGGAGGCGGACATACGCCATAAACTGCATACCGTGCTGCAAATCGAGGCGAAAGTCAAGCTCGTGAATCCGAAGGCCATCGAGCGTTCGGTCGGCAAGGCAAAACGTGTTCTGGACATGCGCAATGTCCCGCCTGTATAATGATGTCGGCTCAAGTGCGGTTCTTTTGTTGAGATTGCACGATGTCCGAAGGAGATACGCGAAATGAAGAAGCTGCTGCTCGGAAACGAGGCTGTCGCGCGGGGTGCCTACGAGGCTGGCGTGACGGTTTCTTCCGCTTACCCGGGAACCCCCAGCACGGAAATATCCGAATACATGGCCTTATACGATGAAATCGACGCGGAATGGGCGCCCAACGAGAAAGTCGCCCTGGAGGTCGCGGTCGGCAGCGCCATCGGCGGTGCCCGAACGGCCTGCGCCATGAAGCACGTCGGCCTGAACGTGGCGGCGGACCCCCTTTTCACGGCCGCCTATACCGGCGTCAACGGCGGACTGGTCATTTTCGTCGCGGACGATCCAGGCATGCACAGTTCCCAGAATGAACAGGACACGCGCCTCCTGGCGAAGGCAGCGAAGATTCCCGTGCTGGAGCCTTCAGACAGCGAGGAATGCCGCACCTTCACAAAAGAGGCATTTCGCATCAGTGAACAGTTCGACACCCCGGTCATCGTCCGCCTCACCACCCGCGTAGCCCATTCGCAGGGCATCGTGGAACTCGGTGAACGTGAAAATTACCAGCTGAAGCCATATCGCAAGGACCCGGGGAAATATGTCATGATGCCTGCCATGGCCCAGAAACGCCACGTCGTCGTGGAAAAGCACCTGGCGGACCTGGCGGCCTTTGCCGAACACACCCCTCTCAACCGCATCGAAACGGCCGATTCCGACATAGGCGTCATTTCTGCCGGAATCACCTACCAATATGCACGGGAAGCCTTTGGAGACGTGAACTACCTCAAACTCGGGCTTGTCCATCCGCTGCCCGACGACCTCCTCCGTTCCTTTGCCGCGAAAGTCGGGAAATTGTACGTCGTGGAGGAACTGGACCCATTTATCGAGGAACGTTGCGCAGAGCTCGGTATTTCCGTCATCGGGAATGCCGCACCTTCACAAAAGAGGCATTTCGCATCAGTGAACAGTTCGACACC
>CAZFWQ010000259.1:0-5345 GCA_964522755.1 uncultured Oscillospiraceae bacterium
AGGTCCCTTGCAGTGCCGGGATCATCGGCTTTTCCGGCATGACTGGCAATTGACTGGAGTATCTCTTTTTGTATCAGCATCTGTGACAATTTATACTTCATATCGCCCTCGGGCTCCCTTCCATCCAAAAATCCGTTCTAAGTATGAATATACCATATTTGAATGAGATCTGGATATTCATATGGATGAATCCTGTACGTTATTCGATAACGATTTCCAAGCCTTTGTATGCAAATGTTACAGTTTGACGTTTTGTTTTTCGCTCCTCGAACAGCTCGATTTTCGCAATTTCTATGGTATAATGTCAATACTGGCCGGTATATGGATTATGTAAATCTAGTTTGATATGAAATGCAGTACTGGCAGCCGGGAGGATGCATGCTGAATGGGAAATCCGCAAAGAGTCTCGCATTGCCGGTTTTGCTGTTGATATGGTCTGCGGTCGTCCTTTTTTTCATTTTTGTCAAACAAAACAAATCCTTTCTTCAAATCAACGGGTATGTTGCCATCGCATCTGCGTTTTATGCTGGATTGACTACCATGCTGTACGCCATAAGGAAACATGAGATGGGATTTGTGCTTTACAATGCGCTGGGTCTTTCATGCCTTCAACTGGGCAGCTTGTATTCGATGGTTCTTGGAGCCCTGTCAAAACAAACGCAGCGTGTCTCCATAGCTGATTTCTGCACCGTGTGTGCATATCTGTTCATCATTTCGGCTATCATCGACCTGAAAACCAGGATTTCCGACAAATTTAAAATACCATTTCCCGCTGTGAACCTATTCGCCGCCCTGGCGGTCGCATCGGCTGGATATGCGGTGATACTCAATGACAGTCATTTCATGTTGGCATCTTACAGCCTGCTTGATGTGATCCTTGTGGTCATGGTCTCCACTTTGATGCTGAGAAAAGACACCCGGTTCTTCGCGCTGATGATTGTGCTGATTTCGGTCATCGACATTTTCATGATGATGGACAAGACAGATACCTTCAATCTTGTTTTATTTTCCATGCTGCCCATATTGTATGTCATGCTTGGCCTTTCCATCACGACCCTGAAGGCGGGTGAACAGCTTGAAAAGCGCGCTGCTGCAGAAGTTATTTGAATCAAATGTTCCAGATTTCGTGTTAGCCACGATCATACCGGTTCTGTTTCTGATATTCATGATCAAGGACAGGCAGTCAAGATACATCCTGTCGTTCTTCTGCTGGGGCGTTCTTTCCGTGCTGTTTGCATTCATATTCAATGAATTGGCGCTGAATGAAGGGGATCAGAGCGCCAGGCTCGGTACAAGCATTGCCCCGATTATCGAAGAGACGCTCAAAGCGCTGCCGGTGATACTGCTGTTTGCGCGAAACAAGGTTGCAGACAAGAGAATTGTAATATATTGCGCCATGGCCAGCGGTATCGGGTTTTCCATCCAGGAGACCCTTTTCTATCTTCAGGCGCTGACCATGAACAGTGGCTTGTCATCCATCGTTCCCGTGGTGATTCGAACATTGACGACATGCCTCATGCACGGCATGGCTACGGCGGTCATAGGTTTCAGCATCATCATGACGGCAGGATTCAAGGATGTCAGGGCTTCCATGATCATGGGCATGCTCGCGCTTGCGGCTACCATACATTCGCTCTTCAACCTGATGATAGGCACCAGGCTTGCGGTGATGGCAATGGTCATGCCGGCGGCATTGTACTTTGCAGGATTGGCATTGGCATCAGGAATGGAAAACGAAAAAGTATTTCAGGGAGGGGAACCCAATGCAAGACAAGAAGAAGCTTAGGCTTGACGTGCACCATCTCCAGGGATTCATTGCCGGTGCGGTCGCGGGAGTATTATTGACGTCATTGATTCTCGGAATAACTTTTTCAGGGATTCCTTCCAGTTTCCTGTCGGGCACGATGTATGCGCGGATGGAAGTCTACCATGCTTTTCCCAACGCAGTTGTGGCGGGTTCAAACATAAACTATTCGGACGAGTACCAGATTAGCGAGTTGCTGCTGGTGCCGTACAATCTTGTTGAAGAGGGGTACGGAAAGTGCGATGGCACATCCTTGAAAACAAATGTCAACCAGCTATTGTCCGCCATTATTGAAAACACATCCGCGACGGATGGAAAGACAGAGTTTCAACTGCCGGACTTGTCAGGCAAATCTCCGCTTGACGGGCTTGCCTATTACATTTGTACCAACGGGTCTTACGCGTCACTTGACTTCAAGCAGCCAAAGATGGACGCGAATGGAATCAGGTATTTTGCCTACGGAGAAGTATACGAAAGCTTCCTGACAGGAGAAATCAAGCTTGCCAAAAATGTTGATGAAGCGGCCATGGCCGATCTTTTGATGCCCTGCGACGGAAGAGAGATCAGCGCAAGTCGGTATAGGAAACTGGCTGTCCTGATCGGAACAAAGTACGGTGGAGACGGGATGAATACGGTCAGGCTGCCCGATATGACGAATGTCGCATCTCCCATCCAGGGAGCCAGGTATTATATTGTAATTGACGGCGTATTTCCTCGTGTGGACTTTGAGGACAGCTCACATGCTTTTTTGAAAGCAAAACCTGCAGCGCAGACGGCGTCCCCGCCTCCACCCACGCCAACCCCTTTGCCTGCGGCAAAAATACTGACATACCGCGCAATCCCGAGTGTCATCTCCGCCGTTGAGCTTCTCATTGCCGACGACGAATACATACTTGGCGAATTATTGCTGATGCCGTTTAATCTTCCGCTTGACGGCTACGAAAAGTGCGACGGCGCAAGTTATTCGCCTGATGGCATACTGGGATTGAGCCTTTTAATAGGGAACACATATGGAGGTGACATGAAGACTAAGATCAACATGCCCAGCCTCGCGAACAAATCACCTTCGAACGGAATATTCTATTATATCTGTTCGAACGGCATGTTCCCGGGTATTAAGAATGAAAAGCCGAAAGCCGGCAATGACGGAGTGAAATACTATGAAAGAGAGGGCTTGAATGAAGAAGCGCTTTATGGCGAAATCAAGCTTGCAAAAAACGTTGTTGAAGAATCGACCGGAAACACATTGCTGCTTTGCGATGGCAGGGAACTGGCGATTAACCTGTATCCCGCGCTGCATTCGCTGTTAAGCAACCGATTCGGAGGGGACGGCGTGAAAACCTTCAAGCTTCCCGACATGACGAAAGCAGTGGTTCCAGTCGATGGAGCAAAATACTATATTTCAATCGGCGGATTATATCCCTCATTCAAATAGCAGAAGATTCATACGTTGACCAGGAAAACGATTGGACCGGACTGCAAATCAGACAATCATTTTCACGACTGTCAGAATATATGTCTTTGAATACACAAAATCCCCCTGCATGTCGAGAGCAGACGTTCGCGGCATGCCTTCCAGCTGCGGTATAATTGACATGGCAAGGTTTGTCGGCTGACGACGGCTGTCAATTTCCACGAAACCTGATTGCCGCCTTTTTCGGCGGCGGTGCCCGGCTGTCTGCCGGTATTTTGGAGGTTGCGATGGGCAAGGAAACAACAAGGGAAGAATTCTTCGGTGACGGCTTTTTCAACTGGCAGTTGTGCACCGAGGACCAGAAGCAATGCTGGGATGAAAGGCACTACGACGAAGAACGATATTGGGGAGGCTTTTCCAGAGAACCCCTTGACAAGGACAACTTGACCTTTCCCGAATGGGCAATCGGGCCTTTTCGGAAATATGAGGGAAACCCCGTTCTGGAGCCTTCGCCAGACGGATGGGACTGCGGCCACTTTGGCGGCGGTGTCCACAATGGCTCTATTTTGAAAAAGGACGGGGGGCTTGTCTATGTGTATCGGGGCGAATTTCCTTGTGAACCGGTAAATACGGGTCCGGGCCAATGGATCGACTACCGGTGCGACATCGGCATCGCCCATAGCCGGGATGGCCGTCATTTCGTCAAGGATATGTCCAGGGGGGCGCTTTTCGGGGCGAAGGAGAGCGGCAGGTACAGCTATGAGGATGTCAACCTGGTGACATGCGATGGGAAGTATTATTTGTTCTGCAACCGATGGGAATGGGAAGGGATCCACGATCCCTCTCGATCGGGGGCATTTCTTGCTGTTTCGGATGATTTGGCCGAGTGGACGCAGGTCGGGCTGCTTTTCCCCGATGCGGGCCGGATTCACCGGAATCCATGCGTGCTTCAGAATCCGGACAATGAAGCGGTCCGGGTGGATGGTCGTTATGTCATGTATTTGAATGATGGCCTGGTTGCTTTTTCCGAGGACCTCGTCCGATGGACTTCGGAGCCGGTTGACAACCCGTGGCCGGGAGGAGAAGGGTGCCTGGCATTGGCGGATCATCATCCCGGCCATCCTGACGATATCATCCTGTTTACCGGAGGGCACCATACCGGACATTTTTATGCGGTCGGCGAGGTGCTTATCGACAGGAATCGTCCCAAGAATCCCGTTGAATGGCTGCCGAGGCCCATCATGTCAGTGGATCCGGATCTTCCTTATGAGAATGGATTTTCCAGAAGTCCACCGCATACGCCCATATCCCATTGGCGGGACACTGTCTTTTTCACCGGCTTGACACGGTTTCAAGATGAGTGGCTGGTTTGCTACGGGGGCAGCGAATACTATACCTGTATCGCAACCGCTCCCATATGCTGAGAGGGGAAGGCATGAGAGATACAGTGCCCGCCTGTGACATATCATCAATGGAAACGGACAGCGTTCGATTCCTGCCCCTTGTCACCACATGGGAGCATTGGTGCCGCATTTTCACGGACATCACGCTGTGGGAACCGGCCATACGCGAGATCTGCCGTATCGAAGGCATTCCCGTGACGACTGTGAGTCCGGGGTTTCCCGGGTCCAACGCCGTGTTCCTGCTGGATGACAAAATGGTCATCAAGATATCGCCACCGCAATATCATGACGATCACCGAAATGAACTGGAGATCGGGCGGGTGCTGGGCAATCGCATTCCCATCCCCAAGGTCCTGATGTCCGGGGTGTTTCATGACCGAATCGATTGGCCGTGGTTTATCATGGAATTCAAGCCGGGACTGGCAGCCCGTGAAATCCGAAACCGGATTGAAAGGGAGAACTGGCTTGAAATATGCCGTGGGGCGGGCGCCATAACCCGGGAATTTCACGCAACAGCGCTGTCGGAATTGAAATACATTGACACAACCCGTGAAGGATGGGCGGCTTTCGTTGAAAGCAGACGGACCGATGTAATCAATGAACTGACGGATGCCGGCGTGCCGGAATCTTCGGTTTTCAACGAGATCAGGGCATTGATTGCGGAATTTCCATTTCCGGAATCACCTTTGGTGCTGGTGAATGCGGACTTGTCGGAAGATCATTT
>CAZFWQ010000260.1:0-5335 GCA_964522755.1 uncultured Oscillospiraceae bacterium
TGACACGGACACCAACGCAGGAAACATTGAAAGCACCATCGCCAATGACAATAAACATATCAGCGTCTTCTTCTTCATCTTGATCCTCCTCATATAATTCATGTAGGGGCATTACATTAACAGGTAATCAGTTACAGAAGGAGCGTGGTCGCGGTTTTTTTTCGATATTCCATCAAGTTGACAAGAATCGTGAACACGAGCAGAAAACTACCCCATCGTTTTGCGTACATTTTTCCTCCCGCATTCATCTTCGTCTGCCATGTCAGGAATTATTCTGAGGATACTTGTCATGGTAACGGTTCAGTATGATTTCCGATATATGGCGCATAATGGAATTTAACTACTTCCATACGTTTACCACTATGGTCTGACAGATTTCTGACGAATACCCACGAATTTTCATGAATTTCCACGAATTTTCACGAATCTCGATATTTGGCTGAATCACAGGAAGTCCGCTGACAAGGCAAGTATTTATCTGAACCGTGCACGCAAAAAAACACATGCATTCCATCAAAAGCACGAAGTGCCCGAGTCCGGAATGCATGTGTTTATAAATGAAACATTTTCAGTTTTTGGAGTTTATTATTCGGATGGAACTTTTTGCCTATTTTGATGAAGACATGTCCAGAATCTCTTCAATCCGATCCAATACTTCATTTCCAAGATTGATTCCCGATGCGCCCGCGTTCTCGGAAACCTGTTCCGGCCGGCTGGCTCCGATGAGCGCGCTGGCGACGTTCGGCTGCCGCAGGATCCAGGCCAAGGCCAGCTGGGACATGGTGATCCCCAGTTCCGACGCGATGACGCCAAGCCTGTCCACTTTGACCAGGATATCATCCCCAAGGAGGCTGCCTATCCACATGTTCTGTTTCGGATCGGTCGCCCGGCTGCCTTGCGGAGCCTGCTTGCCGGGTTTGTACTTGCCGGTGAGCACGCCCTGCGCCAATGGGGAAAAGACCACCTGGCCGATGCCCTCACGTTCGCCGAGGGGTATGATCTCTTTCTCGATGCCCCGGTTCAGCATGCTGTATGACGGCTGATTCACCACAATGCGGTCCAGAAGCAAGCGGTCCGAGATATGCAGCGCTTCGCGCATCTGCACGGCAGTCCACTCGCTGACGCCGATGTACATCACCTTGCCATGGCGGACAAGGTCGTCAAAAGCGCGCAAGGTCTCGTCCATGGGGGTTCCCGGGTCTGCCCGGTGGCAGTACAGGATGTCCACATAGTCTGCATGAAGGCGCTTGAGGCTGGCGTGGGCCGATTCCATGACGTGCTTGCGGGACAGGCCCCTGTCGTTCGGACCGTCGCCCATGGGGAAGTATACCTTCGTTGCGAGGACATACGATTCCCGGGGGTACTTGGCGAGCGCTTCTCCAACGACGATTTCGGCCGCCCCTCTGGCATAGACGTTTGCCGTGTCAAAAAAATTGATGCCCAGGTCATAAGCCGTTTCAATCGTTTGCACGGCTGTTTCGCGTTCTGTGGCATTGCCGTAGGTCAGCCAGCTGCCGAGGCTGATTTCACTGACTTTGATGCCGGTTCTTCCCAATCTCCTGTATTCCATGCTTGCCTCCTTTTAAAAGGGACAGTATTCAAGAATCAGTCGACAACAATCATATTCGAACTTTTAAAGATTATCCATATACATTGATTTTCAAACTGTTTCCAGAAAATTCTCCCCTTGGACCATGACAAAAACTGTAATTGGAATCAGTAATTTACCTTGTCCTTCAAACCTTTTCCAATCTTGAAAGCCGGTACTTTGCATGCGGGGATGTCGATGGCCTCTTTTGTTTTCGGGTTCCGCCCCTTGCGTGCCGCGCGGTTTTTCGTCTCAAATGTGCCAAAACCGACGAGGACAACCTTCCCGCCTTTGACGAGGGTTTCTTCCAAAATGGTGATGACGGCATCCAGTGCGGCCCCGCTGTCTTTTTTCGATAGACCGGACTTGTCGGTCATCTGCTGGATGAGATCTGCCTTATTCATGGTTTATCCTCCTGTTGGTTTCAAAATACTTTGCCATTCTATATGTAACCGCAGGGTTCGTCAAGGATTCGGGTGCGATGGGGATGCTATGCGGGTTCGAAGGGATGCGATGGGGATGCGATGGGGATGCGATGGATGGGATTGCTGGAATCCAAGCGCCAACCGGATGAAAGGATGACGGGATCCGCATCCCCAGTCCGGTCCGCGGCCGTCGTTACACGTCCACACGTCGTTCCACGTCCTGCTATGCAAGGAAAGCGGGCGTGGTATATAATGAACGGGTCGGAGGGAAAAAGATGGCCGGTGTCTATTTTCAAATACGGGCTGAAGCGTTGGCTGACGCCGTTCAATGCGGGTTGAAGCTTTCGGAGCATGCGGACCGCGAATTGATTTTGCCGGGGGAAGCAAAGGCCCGGCGGGTCATGTCGGCGTGCCTTCATCCTGAAGATTTTCCAAAAAGCCGCCAAGGCAGCGAATATCGTATCCTGCGGCTGGATTTGGATCCGGCCAGGTGCCATGTCGGGGATGCGGACTTGTATAGGATGGGCCGCCAGCATCCGGCATTGATGCAGTTGTTTCTGAAAACGCTCGTGCTTTTGCGCGATTACCGTTTCGGAACCTTCCGCGAACCGGAATGCCTTGTAACAAACTCTGTTCTGGATACCCAGATTGAAGTGGCGGGACACGCAATCGGTTTCCCTGTAGTATTTGAAAATTCTGCCGCGCTCTATCTCCGCAACCGCATGGGCTCCTATGACGAAACCCTTAGGGACGGCGGGAATGCTCTTTTTTTCGCCTGGTGCCGACTGCTCGAGTCGAAGGGGCATTTGGAGAGGTATCCCGATGAGGCGGGGGAGAAGGAAGTCTTCCTGTCGAAGCGCACAGGGGAGATCCTTGTGCTGACTGTGCCGGATCACACGGAAGCTGTGGCCTGGCCATGACCGGTGCCGCATCGGACATTCGGGAGCGCCTGCTGGCCCGATTGTCTGAAGAGCCGGGGCAGTTCATCTCCGGTGAAGTCCTGAGCCGTGAAATGGCCATGACGCGCGCCGCCGTGTGGAAACACATGAGGGCACTGCGGCAGGACGGTTGGCCGCTGCAGTGTGTGACCCGCAGGGGATATCGGATCCCCGCTGGGCGGATGCTGCCTTATTCGGCTGCCGGAATCCGGTTTGCGTTGCGTTCCGAAGAAATTGGTTGGGTTGGGGGAGACTTAGAAAATTCCAGAAACACAGCCGACATTTGGGGAAAAGGCATTTCCGGGAGCACAAGCCGTGCCTTGAACCTGGCCGTAGATGGAAACCTGCCGGACAGCGGGGCAATGGACTGGCAGATTGCCTTTCTGGAAAAGACGGATTCCACAAGCAGCCGCATGAAGGAACTTGCAGCGCAGGATGCGCCGGAAGGAACCGTCCTGTTTGCTGAAGAACAAAGCGGCGGACGCGGCCGAATGGGAAGAAACTGGTCGTCACGGCGTGGAATGGGCATCTGGATGTCGGTCCTGCTCCGGCCGGAAATGGCGCCGGATCAGGTGCAGTCAATTACCCTGGCCGTATCGGTCGCTGTTGTGGAAACACTGAGGGCGTTCATTTCAGAAGTGCTGTCTGAAACCGACTCGACCGCAAAAGAATCCCTTTCGGGGTCCATAGGCATCAAATGGCCAAACGACATATGGCAGAACGGAAAAAAAATCTGCGGAATCCTCACGGAACTTGCCGCAGAACCGGAAAAACTGTCGCATGTGATCATCGGCATCGGCATCAATGTCTTCCAGTCAATTGAAGACTTTCCGCCGGAACTTCAATCCACCGCCACATCACTGCGATTGATGCTTTCGGCTGGCAGTCCGGTGGAAACACTTCGCGGCACGGGTGCGACGACCGTGAGACCAGATGCGAAGAAGGTTTGCGATACAGGGACAATTGCCGCGAGAACGGATGCGGAATTACTTTACGATACAGGGACAGCCGCTGAAATACCGGAATCCGGACCCATCCTTGATCGAAACCGGTTGGCGGCACTGCTGCTGAAGCATCTGTCCGGCATCATTTCAGAGCATCGCCATGAAGGCATGCCCGGCATCCTGCAAAGATGGCGCGCCGCATCCGTAACGCTGGGGAGGGAAATACGCGTCGCAGATCCGGTATCCCCTTGGAATGCGCAAGCGGTGGATGTCGCAGAGGATGGACGACTTGTCGTGGAACGGCCGGATGGCACAAGGACTTATCTCTTGTCGGGTGAGATTTCCATCCGATGAGGTGTGGATGATCCGAACGGAATGCGCCTAATGGAGGAATATCGGTTTTTATTCAGGAATGGAGGGAAATATGGTCACAGGAGGCCAGCAACCGCAAAATGACGAAAAATCCCCGGTGAAAGCAGAGCCCGGAAAGACAGGGGCAAAAGGGGAGGGCCGGAACCGCAATATGGAACCCCGGCAGGAACGGCAGGTCAGGGAGGGTCAGAACCGCAGCGGCCAGAACCATTCTCGCGGAGAACATGCCGCAGATCCGGGACACGAGCAGCGTGAGCAGCATGTGCAGCATGATCAGCACGACGGCCATCACGGCAGGAACCGTCAGGATCGTCAAGACCGTCAGGAACATCAGGATCATCAGGGCCGTCAGGACCGTGGCAGGGCAGGGAACGACCATACTGAACCGCAAGCCCTCACGGAATTGTCGGCAAAGGGAGAACTCGGCGTAGAACGTCGCGCGGATACCGGCAGGAGCCAGCATTCCGAGCGTGGCGGCCGCGAAAAGGGCCAGCGTTCGGAGCGTGGCCAGAGAGAGGCGGATACGCAGATGGAAACAAAGTTGGCAGTGCATCCCGCGCAGGAACGGCCTGAGAAACAGGTCCTGCCTGAACGGAACAGCAAACATGAAGGCAATGAACGGCCGCGTCCCCAGTCACGCCCTTTGGCTGAGGCACCCAGACTCCACAAAAAGCGCGAAGAATCCGCAGAGGAGATCCGGGTTGCCACGGAAAGCGTTGAGAAGGATATCGAATTCGAGATAAAGCAGATACAGACCATCAGGCTGGGCATGTAAGGGTGCGGGGATGGCCTGCCGGCGTTTTTGGCAGACGGCTGTAAACACCGCATCACGGACCCCGTTTCACTCAAGTCCGTGCGCCGTGTCAACAGCCGCCAAGCCAAAATTCACCTCGCCGGTGTTTTCGGCAGGCGTCTGTAAACACCGCATCACGGACCCCGTTTCACTCAAGTCCGTGCGCCGTGTCAACAGCCGCCAAGCCAAAATTCACCTCGCCGGTGTTTTCGGCAGGCGTCTGTAAACACCGCATCACGGACCCCGTTTCACTCAAGTCCGTGCGCCGTGTCAAC
>CAZFWQ010000261.1:0-5326 GCA_964522755.1 uncultured Oscillospiraceae bacterium
GAGAACTTCCTGAAAATACTTTCTAACATATTTAGCATGAACCGTGCTTTGGTTTGAACACAATCTCAAATCGGCCAGGATGCTGTTCCAAATAACCTCGTGTTCCCTTGGAGGGATGTGCGCCATGATTGTCCAGGATAATTCTATTCCGCTTAGCTTCAGGGTATTTTTTTTCGAGAAGCTGCAGGAAATCAGCGAAATCTGTGCTTTTGTGCGTTTCCCGAACGAGAGGGATCATTTCAACTGTTATCAAATCCATGCCAGCCAGCAACGAAACAGTTCCATCCCGTTTATATTCACTGACCCGGCCAATATATCCATGTTTCATCTTTCGCAGAAGGTCTTCAGCAACATTACCAATTGCTTTAATGCCTGGTTTTTCATCATAGGATTCCACACCCGATATTGCATATTTTTTCAGGCACAAGACTACCGAATTATGATGGATATCAAGCTTGTCGGTTATCATGACATTGCTCATATACCACAGAGATATTATTGCATAGTTATTTCCGGAACACAATAATGGGGGACTGCGTCAAGCACTCAGCGGCAATTGGGTGCTATCAGCGGCAAGTCGATGGTGGCCAGGCAGATCGATCGGTTCATATGACTGCAGTCTTCCCCTTCCGCACCATCATAGACCATTGCCAGAGTTTCGTCATTGACTTTGAGTACGGTGGGCATACCGATAGCGCCCCTGATCACCAGGCTGTTGGAAGAATCCAGCACCACGGCTTTATTAGCCGGATTCCAACAATCCAAATCCTGGGTCCAATAGACCCAGATGGCGTCGGTGTAGGTATTTGTCTCATCGATATGATTCGTGAAAAGATACCAGGTAGCCGTGGTCTCTTCAAAATACACACTGGAATTTTCCACATCATCTTCCAGAGGCGCCAGGGGCTGTTCATCAATGTGCCAGAAATTGCCTTCGAGCTGATTATAATCATCACCGACGCTTAAGTCGTTGGTACGGGCAATGCCGATGCCGCGGGTCAATTCACCCCTCATCGACGCTGCACTGAAAAACATCATGAATTTATAATTTTCAGTATCTCCATCGTCCTGCCATTTGGGGTTGCGCAGGACATGACCGGCACAAGCCGTATCCTGGTAAAATGTGCCAGGGCGAAGAGGAAAGCAGACATGTTTGCGCTTGCCAGGTTCATCTGTTGCCTTGTGCCAAGGCCCTTCAAGTGAGAGGCCGGTTGCCAGCAGAGTGACATAGGGTCCTGTCGGAGTGCTGTCCGGCGCCTGGCCGGGGCCACCGTCATAGAACATATAATAGAGGTCTTGTTCTTTGATGATCCAGGGTGAAACACAGTAATAATAATCACAACAATCACCAGGTTTCAGTTCGGGATGGTCTTTCCTTGAGCCAGCCAGTTGAACACCTTGTTTTTCCCAATGAATCAGGTCATGGCTTTTGGCGCGCAGATTCCAGCACATTTTATAATCTACGTCCAACGGCGTCCAGCCATCGTAAAAGAGATAAAAGGCATCACCCTGCCGATTCAAAATCGCTTCACGGATGCCGCCACCTTCCTGTTCATATAGCAATTCGCCTTTGCTGCTTCTGCGAAGTACGACACCCTGATCCTTGACACCAGATAAACGAAATTGGCATTTGATTTTACCCGTAAAGAAGTCCCCCTCGTATGCCGGCAACCCAGATTATCCGTCACAAGCGGCGGGTTGGCCTTATTTGTGCGTGCCGGAAAGTTGTATCTCCCAGATTCCACGTCTGCTAAAATTCATCGAAAAGTCGATTTTCGACTTTTTCATGCAAGATGCGTTTCGCAGCTTGCATGTATCGTGCATTGACATCCACCTTCCTATCTGCTTCCGCTATCGGATCGGGGACGGACCCGATATCAATCCAGCAGGCATGACCTCCCATTACCATTCTTTGTTATCTTTCAATCTCTTCTCTGACGATAGTTGACCAGATCTTGATTCTCTCTGGGTCATTCTCAATGGTTATGGTATCTTTCATTACGATTTCCAAAATACAGCCCTTTGCAGCTTCAAGTGTATTTCGAACATACTTTCTGATTTCTTCAATATTCATTCTGCCTGTCACATAGATCGGATTCGGTTTCCATGAATAGACATATCTGTCCTCCAGCTTTGCCGCTGCCACATTGATATCACACCATGGGCTGACGGATACCCTCCTGAGCCGTGGAATTCTCTTCAGCATATCAAATTTTTGGGTATAAGGTTCGCAACAACCATATGCATTGAGCCCATACTTTTCCATGACGCGCAACTGATACTCAAGAACAAATTCCTCGTGCTGAGCAGGCGACACGGCTGTAACTTCCTGGGCAGCAAAATGCCCCCACATATCACGAGGGCGAACCCGATTGCCATCAAAATCATTGGCCGGCAATTCAGAACTATAGCCAATACCACCGGAGTCCACAAAGTGATTTTTATTGTTCAAACTTAAAAATCCGTGATCTTCTAAATACTTCAGCTTGGTCAGCGCAGCCTCTGTAAAAAAATACATCAGCTCATGCAACCATCGGGGTCGATCATACATATCAAGCATCAGCTGCTGCGAACCTCGGAAAGTGGCCGCCTCTCCAATGATATTGTAGTGTGCGCGCACGTCCCATTCGATTTTAACAGGCAGAATGTCTCCAAATATTTGATTTACAGCATCAAACTTTCTATTTGTTGCCGTTTGATCGATTTTCGTTTCAGGGATTATTAGTTTTTCAATATCATTTTCGGTCTTTATTGGAGGATTGCATGAAAACGCACCTGTTTTATCATTTTTCGTAACCTCTACTTTCAACCCCCAATCTCCCGACGACATTTTGCCTGTCCGATCAACTGCCGTAACATGAAGATCAGGCTCAATGACAAAATCATCCATGATATGCTCATGTCTGTACATCAGATGAATTAAATACCATTCCCACTGTCTCCAAAAAGGATCCTTCACCTGCAGTCGATTGGGATCAATGATTTCCCACCATGAATCTTCAGGGAAGACCAGCGAAAGTGGTCTTGTCTTTTCCAATCGATTATGCTGATACCAAAGCTCTCTTTTTTCCTGCTGTCGTTTGTCATTTGCAATCTCAGTCACTCTGAAAGCTAAGGTCCTGAGATAATCCCGCTCTTGCCCACTGATCGTTCCCGGTTCTGAATCAAGGGCAAGATCCGGGATCGGTCCAGCTGTAGGGTGGTATGTCATTTGGTGATGCATGGCATGCCCCTTTTCTATCGCTTTGCGATTCATGGTTTGTCTTGTGATCATCCGACCTTATTTCAACTGTAACAGTCTCTCCAGTCTTCTCTTGCATTCAAGCATGGATCGGCCAGTATGGTATATGCATTTCCATTGGTTTCCCAGAGACCCGACAATTGTTCTGCCTTGTCTATCCAGCAACTGCCTCCATTCACCCACCTGGTGATTAATGAAGTATGTATTGTCGAATGCCCACGTATTGATAAAGGCATCCAGGTACTGATCTTCATTGAATCGCTCAAAAGCGTCAAGATATCCCACCAGTACTTCACAATTCTGCCACCATTCTTTGTCAAAGACATATGCCTTGCCTCTGTGTGGCCCATCACTAAATACACCGCCGAACTGATCATCAAATCCATAGGTTAATGAATGATCAGTAAGCTGCTTGATAATTTGACCATAATGACGCCTATCAAAACCCAGTGCATCGCCTGCCCTACCCACCAGCCAGGCTAGTTCAACATTATGTCCGTAAGACGTGGAGTCGACCGGCATTGCAATCGTTTCTCCAGATTGTCTTTCATCATTCCAGGTTCGTTTGATGCTAATGGCTGGGATCGGCTGAAAATCGAGTGTGAATTGATTATAACCGCACCCGTACTCATGATCGATCATTTTTGTCAGGATCAGCTCGATGACTTCCATTAACCGCATTTTATGATTGTTTTTCTTTGTGCATACATACAACCGTGTCAAAGCTTCCATCATATGCATGGTGACGTCAAGAGACTTTCTGTCTCCAGCAGCATGGCCACCTTCCGAGACTGTCCAGTCTTCTTCTAGGTTTTCATAATATCCGCCTCTTTGGGTATCGGAACAATATTTTACGATCAAATCAAAGGTCCGCTCAGCATAGCGATAGGCCTCCATACTACCTGTTGATATGGCATTTTCTGCCAAAGCATACAGGGCAAAACTCTGTCCGTATAAGATTTTACCGCTGTCAAGGGGACTACCGTCCCGTGCTACTTTCCAACGCCACCCTTCATGGACATGATCCCAGAAATGCCTGAGAAAAAATCCGAGGACATTATCCAGGCCTTGTTTGATGGCGTAGTTTTGCGGATATTCCTGGTATAATGCAGATAGGCCCCAAATCATCCTAGTTTGCGTAACAATGCTTTTATCCGTATCATTTTCATGATTCCCTTTTTCATCAAAACTGGTCAGGTAACCCCCATGAACATGATCAAGGGCTTTTAGCCAAAATGGAATAATTCCGATCTCCAAATGCTGGCTTATCTGATCATATGCACTTTTGGCAAGATCGATCCTGTCCGTCACAATAATCACCCCTCTTGAAACTCAATGATGGTGTATATTCCCAGATGTCGAATGGATAAAATTCCGGCTTGATGATCGTATTCAAATTGGCCGCTTGGTTCAGGAAAACCATGAATCCTGATCTGTTGCGGAGAAAACGCAAGCTGATACCTCACTAGATCCAGGGTTTCTATCTTCCTGGTGACGTTATCAAGATTATAATTGACTAAATGGAGCGTGCAGCCAGTTGCCGTCTGATGGACAGACATGCCGACATTTTTCTGGTCGAGTTGGACGATGAACTGGTGATGATTCTGGTTCAGCCAACTTATTTCGTCTCTCACGTCAGATAATTGACCACCGGGTGGAAGGGCTAATTGTTCCAAAGAAGAATGGACCCGCCCCATTGAAGCAATTCGGCCGCCGTTATTCTCCCAATCAAGCACATGTCTCAATTCGATGTCAGAAATGTCGACTACATCCGGCATGAATATATTCCGATATTCGTTAAGTTTTCCACATGTAAGAGGTTCTTCGCTGCTGATATATATTACATTGAATAACACTCCGTGAGTACAGAGTTCCTGACACAACCGGTGGAAAATGGAAAATCCAGTTTCCTTGGTTATTTCAAGATTATCACACTCAAAGATCTGCCGTTCAAAGGCTGAGCGTTGATCATAAACAACTGCCGTTTCCGAGATGAATTTGTTTGTGAATAGATTACCTCGGGCCATCAACCACTGGCCCATTTTTCTCTCTACATCCAAATTCGGATAGAATGAATCCTTTCTT
>CAZFWQ010000262.1:0-349 GCA_964522755.1 uncultured Oscillospiraceae bacterium
CGGCGATTTTTTCCTGATCGGTATGCTCCGCCTGCTACACATAGTATTCATATGACAGATAACCTGGATAATATGGCATATCCCGGACCGACATGGGGTCAACCACATTGTTGGCATACAAATTGAATGCATTGCTGTAACCGGTATGGCAGGCCAGCACCTGTGAGCCGTCAAGACCGGCATAATAGAACTCATTCCGGACAGGATCCGCCATTTCGGGCATCCCACGCATGAAAATCAAGCTGTCCAAGCCAAAATTCCTGAGGATTTGCGGCATTTGCAGCGGATGTCCAAAATTGTCAGGCAGATATCCCGCCTTCATGATTTTTCCAAATTCCCGGCATCGCCG